>CAZMQC010000115.1:0-5600 GCA_964568295.1 uncultured Spongiibacteraceae bacterium
TCACTATCTTCAGCTGCAATGAAAGCATTGATGAAATCGGATGGAATATCACGATAGGCAATAGGAGTGCGCTTTTGCTCGCCGAACTCGCCAATTAACTTGTTATCCGCGCTGTAAATGCGTAGTGGCACTTTCAATTGAATATCAATTAAAGTAGCAACATCAGGAAGCTGGGGTTGTAAATAAAGGAAGCCCCCTGTTAAAGTGATAATGGGGAACAATAATAAAATGAATGTGAAACCCGTTAAGTATTTGATGAATTTTGCCATATTTTGCTTTTGTTTGTGCGATATTGACTAAGCTAGAAAGCGCTTATGAAAGTTTACCGAAAGATTTAATAAATAAGAATTTTTTTATTTTTTAAATTTGTGCTAAGGTTGCATTTGTTACTTAACAATTTAAACGATGTTTTAAATTTAAGCCATTGATAAGAATAGGGAATCATTTGTGAAAAGCCTATTTAGAAAAAAAAGAACCCCAGTTTTGGGGATAGACATCAGCAGTACTACGATTAAATTGCTCGAATTGAGTCAGTCGTCGGCTGGCTATCGTATAGAAAGTTATGCGGTAATGCCACTGCCGTTGAATGCGGTTATTGAAAACAACATTCATGAGATAGACACAGTTGCAGATGCATTAAGCAAAGTTGCTGATAAGGCAAAAACGAAAACTAAGGATGCTGCTGTTGCTGTCGCAGGTTCGTCGGTGATCAGTAAATATATTGATATGCCAGCTGACTTGAAAGAAGAACAAATGGAAGCTGAAATTAATGCGGATGCCGAGCAATACATTCCTTTCCCTATTGAAGAGGTTGCGCTTGATTTTGAGGTTATTCGGCCCATGCCAGATAACCCAGAGCGTGTAGAAGTTCTTCTAGTAGCATGTCGTCGCGAAAATATTAATAGTCGCGTTGAGTCTTTAGCGATGGCTGGTTTGAATGCTAAGGTTGTTGATACCGAAGCGTTTGCGATGGAGCGTGCTTTTGCCTTGATTGCGCCGCAATTAGATGGTCACGATGATTCCACTACGGTAGCTGTTATGGATATTGGTGCGTCTGTTACTACCTTAAGCGTTTTGCAAGGTGGTCAAACTGTTTATACGCGTGAAAACCTATTTGGCGGACGCCAATTAACCGAAGAGATTCAGCGCCGTTACGGTTTGTCGGTAGAAGAGGCCGGCGTTGCCAAGAAGCAAGGCGGCTTGCCTGATGATTACCAAACAGAAGTGTTGGAGCCGTTTCTTGATGCGGTTGTGCAACAAATTCTACGTTCATTGCAATTTTTCTTTTCATCCAGTCAGCATAATGAAGTAGATTATGTCGTGTTGGCAGGTGGCGTGGCATCGATGGCTGGCTTGGCGGAATTGGTCGAGGAGCGCCTTGGAACGCCCTGCTTTGTTGCTAATCCTTTTGCCAATATGGCAGTTTCATCAAGAGTGAATGCAATGGCGTTAAGTAATGATGCGCCTGCGTTGATGATAGCCTGCGGTCTTGCAATGAGAGGGTTTGATTAATGGCAAATATTAACTTACTGCCTTGGCGTGAAGAGTTAAGGGCAGAGCTTAAAAAAGAATTCTTTATTATTACAGCTGGGTTTGCTGTTGTAGCTGCGCTGATTGTGTTTGTTTGGCAAATGGCATTGAATACTGCGATTGATAATCAAAAAGAACGCAACGCTTATTTAGAAAAGCAGATTGCACAGTTGAATCAGCAAGTGAAAGAAATTGCTGATTTGCGCAAACAAAAAACCGAACTCGTAGCGCGAATGAATGTTATTCAATCCTTGCAAGGTAATAGACCTGAAATTGTTCATATTTTTGATGAGGTTGTACGCACATTACCTGATGGCGTTTTTTATAACGATATTGTCCGCTCTGGAAGTTCGTTGACACTTCGTGGTACGGCAGAGTCCACTAATCGCGTGTCTAGCCTTATGAGACAGCTTGACGCTTCGGAGTGGTTTGCCAATCCAAACTTGACGGGTGTTACGGCGAATAAGGCGGCTGGTGAATACGCCAATGACTTTCAATTGCAGGTTGCTATAACGCCACCTGCAACACTAAAAGAATAATAAGGGTTGGGAAGCATTATGAGTTTTGCTGAACAGTTAAATTCTTTAAAAGAACAGGTTCAAGGGTTTGATCCAAGCGAATTGTCGTTTGAAAATATTGGTTCTTGGCCGTTGTTTGTCAAAGTTATCGCTTGGGTGGTTGTTTTTGTAGCGCTTGTTTTTGGTGGGTATCACTTTATTGTGACGGACTTGCAAGAGCAAAAAGCGCGTGAAATTCGCCGAGAAGTTGATCTGAAAAAAGACTTTGAGAATAAAGCCTATCAGGCTGCGAACCTTGAAGCGTATCGCCAACAAATGAAAGAAATGGAAAGTTCGTTTGGCGCGTTGATTAGTCAATTGCCGAGCGATACCGAAGTGCCTGGTTTGTTGGAAGACATTACAAATAAAGGTATTAATAGCGGTTTAAGCTTTAGTAAAATTGAACTGCAAAAAGAACAGGCGCGCGAGTTTTATATTGAATTGCCTATTCGTATCATTGCATCGGGCACCTATCATGATATGGGCGCGTTTGTTAGTGGTGTAGCGAGCTTGCCTCGAATTGTTACGCTAAAAGATTTTACGATTAAGCCTCGTGCAGGTGGAGCGCGTGATAACTCCAACCTAGAAATAACGATTATGGCAAGTACTTATCGCTATCGTGATAACCCTGTTGCCACAACAAAAGCAAAAGCTCCTGCTAAGAAAGGGAGAAAATAATGCGTTTATATCAAGCTTCATTAATGGTTGCCTTAACGCTTACGTTAGCTGCGTGTAGTGACTCTGGGTATGATGATCTCACTGCGTTTATGGCAGAAAAGAAAGCGCGACCAGCGGGTCAGATAGAGCCTATCCCTACTTTTACACCTTATCGTCCGTTTGATTATGGGGCGACAATGCTAAGAGCACCTTTTGATAGGCCGGTTGCTGCTAAAGATCTGATTGAGTTAATCCCTGCAAGCAACGTAAAACCAGATGCAAACCGCGCCAAAGAGTTTTTGGAAAGCTTTAACATTGAAAGTTTGCGCATGGTTGGTACGATTGAGCAAAAAGGTCAATTGTGGGCGTTAATCAGTGATACCCAAGGCAATGTCCATTACGTTAAAGAGGGTAATTATATTGGTAAAAATCATGGAAAAATCATTTCTATGACGCCAACATTTATCCAAGTATTAGAAATTGTTGCTGCTGGTATGTCTGGTGGTTGGGTTGAGCGCCCTAGAACTATTGAGCTAAGGGAAAAACAATAATGAAAATTACAACAAAGCGAATGAATCAAATTTTTTCTGGGGTTTATCCAATGCGTAAACTATCTCAATCTTTATTAATAGCATTATCCAGTTTTGCTTTACCTGTTTGGGCAGATGTTTCGTTGACGGATGTCAAGTTTAACTCGCTGCCAGGCGATAGGGTTGAGCTTCAGTTCTTGTTTGACGGCACGCCACCAGAGCCAAAAGTATATTCTATTGACAAACCAGCGCGTATTGCGTTGGATTTGGATGCGACAGAAAGTAAGCTAAAACAGCGTCGTCATACGTTAGATATGGGCAATACCCGTAGCGTTGCTGTTGTGCAGGCTGAAAACAGAACACGTGTTGTTGTTAATATGATTGAATCGTCGCCGTATGAGACCAGAGTTGACGGCAACAAACTTATCGTTACCGTTGGTAGTACGGTTGCTAGAGATTATCTGAAAGCATCTGCTGAAAATACCGATGTTAAAACAAAGGCTGCAAGTTCGACCATTTCAAGTATCGACTTTCGTCGGGGCGATAGTGGTGAGGGGCGCTTAGTTGTTCAGCTAAGTAATCCAAACATTAGCATCGACAGTAAAGTAGAAGGTAAAGTGATAAAGCTACGCTTTGCTGATACGGAAATTCCTGAAAATCTACACTTAAACTATGATGTGTCCGATTTTGCGACACCTGTTAAGAGTTTTAAATCAAGTCAAAATAATCGTGACGCATTGGTAGAAGTAAAGCCTACAGGTGAATATGACTATTTAGCGTATCAAACCGATAACACCTATGTTTTAGCCATTAAACCCATGACGAAGGAAGAAATTGAGGCGAAGAAAAAAGAATTTGCCTATGTAGGTGATAAATTATCACTCAATTTCCAAGATATTGATGTTCGTGCAGTTTTACAATTGTTGGCTGATTTTACCGACCTAAACCTAGTAGCTAGCGACACGGTTGCTGGCAAAATCACCTTGCGCTTGCAAAATGTACCTTGGGATCAAGCGTTGGATTTAATCCTTAAAACCAAAGGTTTAGATAAACGCGTTGAAGGCAATGTGATGATGGTTGCGCCTGCGGCTGAAATCGCGCGTCGAGAGCAACAACAAATTCAAAGCAATAAACAAATGCAAGACCTAGCGCCACTGCAAACAGAGTTTATCCGTATTCGCTATGCGCAAGCCTCCGATATTTTTGCCTTGTTACAAGGTAAAAAAGGCAAAGACGACGGTGGTGCGGAATCTTCAGGTTCATTATTGACGGCGCGCGCAACTGTTGTGGTTGACCAGCGTACCAATTCTTTGTTGGTTACAGAAACCGCTGCGAAATTAGAAGAAATTCGTAAACTTATTAATCTAATTGACGTGCCCGTGCGACAAGTTGTAATTGAGGCGAGAATCGTAAATGCGAGCACAAACGACGCAGAGAAAATTGGTGTGGCTTGGGGGGCAACGGGGAGGCATCAGCAAAATAGCTCTGGAGATTCCATTTCCATGGGATCGTCCTCAGCAGTACCAGGAGCTATAGCAGGCGGCGGTAGCCCGACAGGAGCACATGGTAATATTGTAGATTTAGGTGTAACAGACTTTGGCGCTACACAGTTTAACTTGGGCTTTATTTCGGGCGATGGCAGACGGTTAGTTGATTTGCAATTATCGGCTATTGAGTCAAGTGGGCGAGGTGAAGTTGTTACTCAGCCCAAAGTAATCACAGGTGATAAACAAGAAGCCATTATCAAGAGTGGAAAACAGATACCTTATGCGGAAACAGCTCCGAATGGCGCAAGCACAGTTTCATTTAAAGATGTTGTCTTAGAGTTGAAAGTGACGCCTAACATTACACCAGACGATCGTATTATTATGGAGCTAAACATTAAGCAAGACTCTCCAGGCTCGCTTGCGCAAGATGGTACTTTGATGATTGATACAAATGAAGTACAGACTAATGTCCTAGTTGCAAATGGAGAGACGGTTGTGCTAGGTGGCGTATTTCAAACACAAGAACGTGAGGCAGTTGTAAAAACCCCATTCTTGGGCGATTTACCATTGATTGGTCGCCTATTTAGACGTAATGAATTTAGTAAAGAGAAAACAGAACTGCTGATTTTCATTACGCCAAAAATTCTTTCAGAAGTACTGACCCAGTAAATGAAGCAGCATATTATTTTGGTGGGGCCTATGGGGGCTGGAAAAACAACAATAGGTAAACTGCTAGCGCAAGAGCTAGCATTGCCGTTAAAAGATATTGACCATATCGTTGAGCAAAATGCGGGTGCCTCCATTCCTTGGATTTTTGATGTTGAAGGGGAAGAGGGCTT
>CAZMQC010000116.1:0-2856 GCA_964568295.1 uncultured Spongiibacteraceae bacterium
GGTGCAATTTTGCTGTATTTGGCAGAAAAATTTAATCAGTTTATTCCAAATACCATTCATGATCGCACACGTTGCTTGTCTTGGTTGTTTTGGCAAATGGGCGCAGCGCCTTATTTGGGCGGTGGTTTTGGGCATTTTTTCGCTTATGCTAACGAAAAACAAGAATATCCGATTAATCGCTTCACCATGGAAGTTAAGCGTCAATTGGATTTACTCGATAAGCAATTAGCGCAGCGCCAATATATTGCGGGCGATGAATACACTATCGCAGATATAGCGATTTGGCCTTGGTATGGCGGCGTTGTCAGTGGTAGCGCCTATGGTTCTGCAGGCGCGGCTGAGTTTCTGCAAGCGCATGAATATACGCATTTGCTTCGATGGCAACAACAAATTGCGCAACGTCCTGCGGTTCAACGCGGTAAGCAAGTGAATACGCAAGCAATGAAAGAGCGCCATAGCGCTACGGATTTTGTTTAAATAGTTGCCAAATAAACAACCCCCGTGCGTTTAGGCACGAGGGTTGTTAACAGCTTTTTTTAAGCGTTATTTTTGACGAATACCTTCAAAAGAAATAATCAATTGAATATTTTCTGATGCTTCGCCTAAAATATTTTTGATGCCGTAATCGCTCATTTTGATAGTTGTTGTGCCTTCAAAACCAGCGCGGTAGTTGCCCCATGGGTCGTTACCTTCGTTGATAAAGGCTGATTTAACAGTAACTTGTTTAGTTACGCCGTGAATAGTCAAATTACCCTCTACATCAAACTTGTTACCGTCGATATTGGTAATTTTGCTTGATTCAAATTTAGCTTCTGGGAATTTAGTGACGTGCAAGAAATCGCTGTTGCGAATGTGCTTGTCACGCGCGGTATCGTTGGTATCCACGCTATCGGTTTTTAACACAATATTGACCTTGCTCGCGGCAAGATTGTCTTTATCGTAGCTAAACGTACCGCTGAAGTTTTTAAACGTTCCGTACATCCAGCTAAAGCCAATATGGCTAATTTTGAAGTTGATAAAGGCGTGGTTATCTTTGGTATCAATCACGTAGTCGGCTGCCATAGCGCTGCCTGCGATTAACGACGTGCTTAAAATAACCGAGCTGATTAGTTTTTTCATCATGAGATTTTCCTCGTTTTTTAGTTTAAAAATGAACTACTTTTTTATTTAAGGCAGCATACGTTTTAAGGTAGCGTCCTTATCAATAAAATGGTGTTTTAGCGCAGCTAAACCATGCCCAACCGCTAAGATAATGAGTAACCACGCGCCGTATAAATGTATAGCGCCTGCAATATCAGCCTGGTTAGGCAAGTTTTTAATGAGCGCAGGTATTTCTAATCCGCCAGCTAAAACAATGGGATCGCCATCGGCAGTGAAAATTAAATAACCTGACGCCATCACGGTAAACAGTAACACATATAAAGCTAAGTGCCCTGCTTTACTGAGAAAACGAACAGCATTGGAATGGGTTGCGATTGGTTTGGGTTGTGCGCTGAATAAGCGCCACAATACGCGAAATACCATCACTAATAGTAATACAACGCCAACGGTCATGTGTAGGGTGGGCGCGGTATGATACCAAGGGCTGTAATAACTTAAACTGGTCATCCATAAGCCGACACCAAACAAAGCAAATACCGCTAATGCAACCAACCAGTGCATTGTTATGCTTAGCCAACCATAATGGTTTTCTGTATTTTTGAGTGGCATTATTCTTCTCCATCAATTTAGTTGAAATGAGTTTAACTTAAAAAAACCTGAAATGAATATCAATAATTCGCAAAGATATATCAGTATTATAGATTAATTTAAAGCGAAGCTTGGTTTTCTTATAGGAAAAACTAAACATTAAAGAAGTCAGCGTAACAGCGCTGAAAAAGCATTGGGTTATATACAGCCTTATGATTTAATGCTTTAGCCTTTTTTAAACTTATGCGACCCAAATTGACGCGAGTTAGTTTTAAGCTATTGATATTTATCGACAGGACTTTCCATGCAAAACGGTTTAGCCATTATTCATTCCAACCATTTAGAAACGCTTGCTGAGGCGGCGTTTGCTTGGTGTCAAAGACAGCCTTTAGCGCCCTTGGAAAATGAATTATTTTTAGTGCAATCCAACGGTATGGCGGATTGGCTAAAACTTAAAATGGCGCAGTTTCAGGGCATTTCAGCAGCGGTTGAATACCCTATGCCATCGAGTTTTATTTGGCGCTTGTATCGCTCGGTATTAAGCGATGATTTAGCGCTACACTCGCCTTACGATAAAGGCAGTTTGCAATGGCGCATTTACCAATTGCTCCCAGAGTTAATTAAGCGCGATGAATTTGAGCGGCCAAGACAGTTTTTATTAACAGCGGACGGCAAGCTTAATACCCTTAAATGTTTTCAACTTAGCCGTAAACTGGCGGATTTGTATGACCAATATCAGCAATATCGTGGTGATTGGTTATTGGATTGGCAGGCGGATAAGACCTGTTTTTTACAGGATAAATCGCCCGCTTTTGCTCAAGATGAAGCTTGGCAAAAACAATTATGGCAGCATATTGTCGAGCAAATTAGCGCTGAACATTTATCACGCGCGACGCTACATCAAGCATTTAAGCAAGCGCTCGCTAACCACAAAGACAAGTTACCACGGCGTATTATTGTGTTTGGTGTGAATTCTTTATCGGAACAGGTATTCGATGCCTTATGTGCGTTAGCGCCTTATACGCAATTATTGATGTTGGTGCTTAACCCCTCGGAAGTATTTTGGCAGTTGCGTTCAAAAGATACGCCGATTAATCACCCCTTATTAGATAGCTGGGGCGCAAGAGGACGGGATTTCACCTTATTGTTAGATGAAAAAAACGAGGC
>CAZMQC010000116.1:2956-5583 GCA_964568295.1 uncultured Spongiibacteraceae bacterium
TGGCGTTATTTGATGCGCAGGTTGGGCTAAATTATCACGATGTGATTGTGATGGTCCCGAATATTGAGCACTACGTTGCCCATATTGAAGCGGTGTTTGGTCGTTATCCGCAGAGCGATTCTCGTTACTTACACTATTCGATTAGCGATAGAAACAACCTCACCGATAACCCACTGTTTAGCGCCTTGGATTATTTATTAGCGCTGCCTGAAAAGCGTTTGTTGCAAAGTGAAGTGTTTTATTTGTTGGAGCAAGCCGCTATTCGCCAAGCGTTTCAATTGTCGCTGGATGATGTTGAACAACTGAAGCAATGGGTTGGGCAAAGTAATATTCGTTGGGGATTGGATGAGCAGCATAAAGCGGATGTATTAGCCCATCAAACGCTTGAACAGTGGCGCAATAATACATGGCAGCAAGGCTTAGATCGACTACTGGCAGGCTATTGCGGTGGTGCTGCGTCGCTGTGGGGCGATGATGAAGATGCGCCGTTGTGCGATGGTATTGCTATTGATGAAGTAAGTGCTAACCAAGGTGTGGTACTCGGTCAATTCGTAGTTTTTATCGAAAAGCTTAAACAATTACGCCAGCAATTAATGCGTGACTACGCCGTATTTGGCGAGGGGCAAAGTTGGCAAACGGTATTTGAAAGCTTATTAACTACATTCTTTAATGCTGAAGACAGCTTCGAACAAGATATGTTGGTTATGCTGGAAAAAGCGCTGATGGCCTGGCGCGATGATGTTGCATTGGCAGAAAACAACCCTGTATTACCGCTTAATATTGCCCGCCAAGCGTGGCTGGAAAAAATACAATCGACCGGGCAAAGCCAGCGTTTGAGCTTTAATGGCATTATGTTTTGTACCTTAATGCCGATGCGCGCCCTACCCTTTAAGCATGTATATTTATTGGGCATGAATGATGGCGATTATCCGCGTGAACAAATCGCCCCCGATTTTGATTTAATGCAATATGCGTTTAAAACAGGCGATCGGGACCGCCGAGTTGATGACCAATATTTGTTTTTAGAGGCGCTGCTTTCGGTGCGTGATAGCTTGACGATTAGTTGGGTGGGCAAAGATATTACTGATAGCAGTGTTAGAGAACCTTCGACCTTGGTTAGCCAGTTACGTGATTATATCGACTTGGTTTATCAAGGCAGCGACGATAAAAAAGCCTCGCAATTGCTTACGCAAGAATACCCGTTAGCGAGTTTTAGCAAGGCGTACTTTGTTAAGAATAAGCCTGATTTTTTAAATACCTATGCTAATGAATGGTGGTGTTTACATCAGCCAAAATTAGATGATGACGATCGATTAACGCCTGATTTGTCGATAACACTGGACAGTATTTCTCTTACCCAACTTGCGCAATTATTTAATCAAGCTAGCAGCATATTCTTTCGAGAAGGCTTAGGTGTGCGCTATTACGAGGAGGAAGCACTACAAGATGATGAGCCTTTTGTCATTGATGGTTTACAGCAGTGGCAAATTCGTAATGCCGTATTGCAACAGCATACCGTCAATGTGCAGTCATTAAAACGCAGTGGCGAAATCCCCGCTGGATTTTATGCCGATGGTACGGTGCAACAGTCGATTGATGATGCGCAGCGTATTCAGCAGCGTTTTTTAGAGGTATTGGGGGATTCAGCACAAGCGCTTGATGAATGGCATTATCAGTTTGTATTAGGTCAGCAAGACGTTACTTTACAGGGCGTTTTATCGTCGTTGTGGCAAACGCCTAGCCGCACACTGCAAGTGCATAAAACCGCAAGTAATATCACTAAAGACGGTTGGCGCTACGATAAGTTAGCCAATATTTGGCTTTGCCATTTAGTGACTTGCGCCAGTGGTTTAGCGGTTGAAAGTACCTTGGTGTCGCTCAGTAAAACCGCTAAATTCAGGACGTTAACCAGCGTTGAAGCATTAGGTCTGTTACATAAGCTAGTGGATATTTATCACGAAGCTTTACAAAAGCCACTGCCTTTGACTTTATATGCTGCGACGGCTTATTTGAAAGCGCAGCAAAAAGCTTGGAATGCTGAGCAAGCCGCCAAAGATGCTTTTCATAATGGCTATAGCCGTTCAGGTGATGAAAGCGATGCTTATGTTGCAGCGGCGTTTGCCAGCTTTGATGATATTTGGCGGGGTGATGGCTATGAATTTGCTGCATTGGTAGAAGCGGTTTACCTGCCGATGCATGAGCATATTATCGACTTTGACAAAGGCAAGCATAACGATGAGTAATATTTTAGATTTACACCAGTTGCCTTTGAAAGGTCGTATTTTAATTGAGGCAAGCGCGGGTACAGGCAAAACCTTCAGCTTGGCGGCGTTATATGTGCGCTTGGTGACGGGGTTTGGTGAAACGGCGTTTGCTGATGGTTTGCAACCCAAAGAGGTTTTAGTATTAACCTTTACTCGTGCGGCGACGCAGGAATTGCGCAACCGGATTCGTGAGCGATTACAACAAACGGCTGATATTTTAGAGGCGATAATTCCTGATAGCGCTGCTGATAGCTTTGTTCAGCCGCTTTTGCAAGTAGAGCCTAAGCAGCGGCAGGAATATGCTAAGCGTTGTCGTGCGGCGGCGAATGATATGGATATGGCGGCGATTTATACCATTCACGG
>CAZMQC010000117.1:0-5544 GCA_964568295.1 uncultured Spongiibacteraceae bacterium
GGCTTTATCTGATAAGTATTTTGCAATTGCCAAGCGATTGCATCAGCTTGGTGAAAAAACTCAGCGTAGCTAATACGTTCATCTTGATAAATCAAAAATTCGTTGTCTGCATATTGACGTCCTTGATCAAGCAGTTCGATAAGATTTTTGGGCGCTTTCGGATAGTATTTATAACTAATTCCATTAAATTCTTTGGTTTCTAATGCCCAAGGCGAGGCTTCATGAGTTAGTTGGGCAAAGTTATTATCAAGTGTTTGTTTAATGGAATTCATAATATTAGTCTGTTTTACGGTAATGTAAATGTTGAATGCGATGCGTGACAACCGAGTCTTTCAGTGCCTGCTCGCCCAATTCTAATAACTGTTCAGCAGTGGGCAAGCCTGTTTTTAAGCTGGCAGCAGCAACGCTCATATGAACGGTCACTTCTTTAAAGCCAACCGAGGTTTGAAAGGCTCGGTGATTGATCGCATCGGCAATACGTTTAAAGCTACTGCCGATACATAAGGTTAAATCAGGCTGATGGGTGACAATCGAAAAGGTAAACTTGCCAATTCTGGAAACGTCATCCAACGGACGCACTAAGCTTTTTAAACGACGGCTAACACCGACAATAATTTCATTTGAAATTTTGGCAGGGTATTGTTTCTCAATTTCGTTTAAGCCACTAATGTGCAATAAAATGCAGCATGTTGCGCCGCCTCGTGATTCGCTATGACGGAGATTGTCGCGAATTTTATTAATATTATAGGTACTGTTACCCAAACCCGTTAAAGCATCTAAGGTGCTTAATTCTTTTAACGATTGGTTGGCTTTTTGTAAAATCTGATTCGCTTTTAACAACTCTTTCGCGTCGCGTAGCAAACGATTTTGGTTGTTAACTAAACGTTCAGCGGCATAAATTCTAGGCAGCAACTGCTGTTGCATAGCTGATTTGTTAACAAAGTCATCAACCCCTTCATCGAACGCTTGGCGCATGGCGTCAATGCCATCTTTTGCAGTTAGCATGACGACATAGGTATAACGGTTGGTTGCTTCGTCCATTTGTCTGATGCGTTGCGTCATCTCCAAACCGTCCATTTCAGGCATCATCCAATCTGCAATAATAATACTCACGGGCGTTTGTTTAACGAGTTCAATCGCTTGAACAGCGCTGTCAACATGAGTGATATTTTGATAGCCGCCTTGCTTGAGCGCACGGATAATGACGGTTGTGCTAAAACGCGCATCATCAACCACTAAAATCGAAATATCTGAGGTGAATTCCTGTGTCTGCTCGACCATAACCTGGCTCTTGAAAAGAGTGTATTTTGCAAAAAATTAATGATAGTGATTATATTTCAAGAATACTATAACTTTCTATGCCAAAAGCGCCAAAGTGCCTTAATAATTGGATGGCGTCGTTTTCGTCAGTCAAGCAAAGATGGTTGCTAATGGTAGCCTCATTGGCAAGACGACTAGACAATAATTGCTCAGCTCGCTGCGCTATTGCTGCTCCCGAATCAATCCATGTAATAGGCTTAGACCAACAGGCTGCCAATTCCTGCTGAATAGCAGGGAAGTGCGTACAACCTAATACCATTACGTCAATTGTTTGGGCATAGTGTTGCTGCTGCAATTCATGCAAAATCGATTGCAGTTGCTCACTATCCATCACACCCGTTCGCATTTTCTGTTCTGCAAGTAAGGCAATATCAGGATGGGCTAAGCGAACCATCCGGCAATCCTCGGCAAATTCCTGTTCTAATTTATCAATATAAGAACGATGAATAGTAGCAGGAGTTGCAAGTAAGCCAATCGTACGTGTTTGCGATAGCTTGGCAGCGGGCTTAATAGCAGGTACAACACCGATAAAAGCAATATCAGGATGATTTTTGCGCAAAATATCTAAAAACAGCGTGCTTGCGGTATTACAGGCAATTACCACAATATCAGGAGTTAATTGCGCCAAAATAGTTGCGAATATTTGTTGTCCACGGGCAATTAGGTAATCATCGGGGCGACCGCCATAAGGAAACGCGGCATTATCCATTAGATAACTATAACGGCAATTGGGTAGTTTTTTGTGCAACTCGGCCAGAATGGTAGTTCCACCCAAACCTGAATCAAAAACTAAAATATGCCCTGTACGTTGCATGCTTGCCAAGCTAAAACCTTTATGGATAAAAACCAATAACGGCAAATTCTAACGAAAATTGTGTTGCTAAGGCTAGCGCTATCAAAAAAAGATAGATAACGTTATGATTGTTGCAAATACTAAGGTTGTAATATGCGTATCATCACTTGTAACACTAACGGTATTCGCTCTGCTGCGAATAAAGATTTTTTCTCATGGCTAGCCACTCAGAATGCCGATGTAGTTTGCATTCAGGAAACCAAAGCGCAAATCGCACAGCTCAGCGATGCCATGTTTCATCCAGCGGGTTATCACTGTTATTACTTTGATGCAGAGAAAAAAGGCTACAGCGGAACGGCGTTATATTGCAAACAGCCTCCAATTAATGTGCAAAAGGGCTTAGGGTTTGAACTGTGCGATACCGAGGGTCGTTGGCTACAAGCAGAATTTGAAAACACCATTGTGGTTTCGCTGTATATGCCTTCTGGTTCGTCGGGCGAAGAGCGCCAACAACGCAAATTTGAATTTATGGATTTAGTGCTGCCGCATTTACAAGCACTTGCGCAGCACCCTAAAGCTGTTGTAATTTGTGCGGATTGGAACATTTGTCATCGCGAAATTGACTTAAAAAACTGGAAGTCCAACCAAAAGAACTCTGGTTTTTTGCCCGAAGAACGGCAATGGATGGACGACTTATTAAATAAGCATGGTTTTACTGATAGTTTTCGTGAACTTAATCCCGATGAGGCCATTTATACATGGTGGTCTAATCGCGGGCAGGCGTATGCTAATGACGTGGGGTGGCGGTTAGACTACCAACTCGTTAACCAACAGTTAAAAGGCAAGGCTGAATATACTGAAGTTTATAAACAACAAAAATTTTCTGATCATGCGCCGCTAATCATAGATTATCAGCATGAACTGTAAGATGGGCTAAAAAGGTTTGTCAGGTGACTATAACAAAACAAAATATCCTGTCAGGCAATCTTGAAGCGTTACGCACGTTAGTGGTAACTATTTATACCAAAGCGGACGCTGAAGTTGACGCCGATGTAGGGGAAATCGACCAAAAAAGTTGCAAGCAGGTTGCCGAGGCAATCGGCAGTGGCAAAGTTCGTCTTGAGTGGCAAGAAAAATCCACTGAGCTATTGCTACTTAATATTCAAGAAAGCGTGCCCGATTTAAGCACTGCAACCCTAGCCTATATTCACTTTTGCCATGATGTATTGCAGCCATTTAGCAAGCTAGTTCAACTCGATGATGCTCTAGTTAGCCCTCAAGACGCCATCAGACAAAAGGTTTTCCATCAGTCTTTGCGCGACATTTACTTCTGGCTAAAACCGCATCCGTTAAAAAATATCGTTGATTTTCTCTATTTAACTATGCTGGGTTGGCAAGACGGTTTTGGTCAACATTCCGAAGGCTTTCTACACTCCTATTTAGATGTGGTTGAAACTATTCAAGCCTCAGTTTCTGACAATGCCGCAGATTTTATTCAACTGGAAAAGCTTGTTAAGCAAGCCTTTACCGAACAACTGATTTTTTTAGATAAATTTGCCCAGCGCATGAAAAGCACCGAAGTGGGCAAAATTAAAAACCGCGTTGCGCAACACACAGCTTTACATTTTTTGAATCGTTTACTTGAAAATAAACAAGTACCAAAGCCAATCGCCAATTTTCTGCAAGATACGCTACTTAATGAACTGTTTTTATTTTTAACGCAACACGGTATTAGCAATCAGGCTTGGACAGAGCTACAAACCTTGTTAAACGCACTGGTTACAATGTACCAAGCAGGGCAGTTTACCGAAACGCATAAATCCTTACCTGCCCAGCTACAACAGTTTTTTGACAAGCATCTTCATACTAGCGAAGCGTCTAACGATTTTCTTAATAACATCTCCTTTGACATTTCGCAACTTGCTGCTGGCAATGCCATTGATGATTGCATCCATGTTACGGCGCTACCATTTCCTGAGCATCTGCATGACGTTGAAAAAAACGTCAGCCAGCAACTACTCGCCAATATTAAGCAATGCAAAGAAAATCAGTGGTTTTTGCTGCGAGATGAACAAAGTCAGTGGCAACGCTGTAAGTTATTAACCAAGCTTGACGAATACAATCAGCTATTATTTAGCAACTTTGTCGGGCAAAAAGCGCTGGCTGCTAGTTTTGAAGATTTTGCCTACTTACTATCAGCTAAACACCTGTTGCCGCTTTCTAACTATGGCGTGCTAACCCGTTGCTTTCATGGAAAACTGGACACGTTAATTGATGGCTTTGAGCAACGTTATCAACAGCGTCAGCAAGATATTTTAGCGATTAAACAGGCTAGGCAAAAAGCAGAGGAAGAGCATTTGCGGCAACTGGCAGCAGAAAAAGCCCGAGCTGAAGCACAAGCAATTGCTAAGCGTCGCGCTGAGTTGGCGCAACAAGCAGAACAAGAACGTAAGGCTGAAGAGGCGCGCTTAAACGCAATAAAACAGCAAGAACAACAAGCCCAATTAGAAGCTGACTTAAGGCGACAAGCACGATTAACATTGGATTCATTAACCTTAGGTTCTTGGGTTGAAATTAAAGACGATACAGGCATGTATAAAAAGGCTAAGCTTGCGGTTAAGTTTGCCGCAACAGGGCGTTTTATTTTTGTCGATGATAATGGCATTACCTTGCTTGAAGCGCAGCGCGATGAGTTGGTCGGTTTGATGCTTGCGGGTACAATGCGCTATTTGGATAGCGATAAAAAATTCGCAGAACGTTTGGCAAAAGTTGTCAGTGATATTAGAGAGTTAAAGTAGGCTACCCTGTGAGTGCAAACAACCAACGACAAGAAGCTCGCTTATATAAAGCAGAAACTATTTTTATTGAAACCCAGCGCCACTATTCGGAGAACGGAGATGGCGCGAGCACCTTATTAATCTGTAATAGCGTTGATTTATCCGCCAATGGGATTCAGGCGCAAATCGACGAAACGCTGCCACTCAATGCAATTTATCCTGTTTGTGTTGAAATCACCGAAACCTTAGAACGTTTGTGCTTAGTTGGGCAGGTCAAATGGATTCGCCCTAATCGTGAAGGCGAAGGCTATAACGTTGGCATTATGTTTTTTGAATCCGACGACACCGACATTGAGCGCTGGAAGTTACATATTGCTAAGCAATTAAGCAATTCCTAAGCGATGCGCAACCCCTTATAATTCACCTTTTTTCCATTGAGAATAACATGACTGAAATACGTACACGCGTTGCGCCATCGCCTACTGGTGATCCGCACGTTGGCACCGCTTATATCGCCTTATTTAACTTATGTTTTGCCCGTCAACATCAAGGTAAATTTATTTTACGCATTGAAGATACCGATCAAGTGCGCAGTACGCGTGAATCCGAGCAAGCAATTTTCAACTCGCTACGCTGGCTCGGTTTAAACTGGGA
>CAZMQC010000118.1:0-5540 GCA_964568295.1 uncultured Spongiibacteraceae bacterium
GGCTAAGCATTTATTGTTCAAAGCGTGGGCTATAGCCCCACGCGCTGCTAATCGGTACAATGCAGCATCCTTTAATAGCTTGAATGAGAAAGTTTAATGTCAGAATTAAAAAATGATCGTTTTTTGCGCGCTTTATTAAAGCAACCTGTTGATTGCACACCAGTTTGGATGATGCGCCAAGCGGGGCGTTACCTGCCAGAATATCGTGCTAGCCGTGCGCAAGCGGGCGATTTTTTAAGCCTTTGCAAAAATGCGGAATTTGCTTGCGAAGTTACCATGCAGCCTTTGCGCCGTTACCCTTTAGATGCCGCGATTTTATTTTCTGATATTTTAACTGTGCCTGATGCTATGGGTTTAGGGCTGTATTTTGAAACAGGCGAAGGGCCAAAATTCAAGAAAACCGTACGCACAGAACAAGATTTTGCTGATCTTAAGCGCATTACCGCAGAAGATGACTTGGGTTATGTGATGAATGCGGTTCGCACTATTCGCAAGGAATTAAATGGTTTAGTGCCGTTGATAGGCTTCTCAGGCAGCCCATGGACCTTGGCTTGCTACATGGTGGAAGGTGGATCAAGCAAAGATTTTCGTGTGATTAAAAGCTTGGCCTACAATAACCCACAGCTGATTCATAACTTACTCGATTTATTGGCAGATAACGTTATTGATTATTTGAACGCGCAAATTCGCGCAGGTGCGCAAGCGGTGCAAATTTTCGATACATGGGGCGGCGTTCTGAGCGCGCGTGCTTACCCTGAATTTTCTTTACAGTACATGCAGAAGATCGTTAATGGTTTAATTAAAGAATACGAGGGTCGTAAAGTGCCGGTGATATTGTTTACCAAAAACGGTGGTTTGTGGTTAGAGTCAATGGCGGCGACAGGTTGTGATGCCTTGGGCTTGGACTGGACAATTAATATTGGCGAAGCGCGTCGTCGCGTGGGTGATAAAGTTACTTTGCAGGGTAATATGGACCCTAGTGTGTTATACGCATCACCCAAGGCAATCCGCCAAGAGGTAGCGACTATTTTAGAAGACTTTGGCGCAGGCAACGGCCATGTGTTTAATTTAGGGCACGGCATTACCCCAGAAGTTGATCCTGAACATGCAGGCGCGTTTATTGAGGCGGTGCATGAGCTGTCTGCAAAATATCATCAATAATTAAAACCAGCACATAGCCAAGATAAAAGCTGAGTGCTAGACTTACGACACGTTTAATCAAAAGGGTAAATCATAATGGCAAAAGGAATCAATAAAGTTATTTTAGTAGGGAATCTAGGGACGGACCCAGAAACACGTTCATTTCCTGATGGTAGCGCGGTGACTAATATTAGCGTAGCAACCTCTGAAAGCTGGCGTGATAAAAATACTGGGCAAATGCAAGAGCGTACCGAGTGGCATCGCGTGGTGCTGCGTGATCGCGGTAATTTTAAACTTGCGCAAATTGCCGCGCAGTATTTGCGTAAAGGCTCTAAGGTTTATATCGAAGGCAGTTTACGTACCCGCAAATGGCAAAATCAACAAGGTGTTGATCAGTACACAACGGAAATTATTGCCGATCAAATGCAAATGCTGGATAGCCGTGGTGGCGCGGATAATTTTGCTTCTGGCGATGATTATAACCAAGGCGGCGGCTATGCTGGACAAAGCTTTCAGCAACAACAACCGTATCAGCAGCCTCAACAACAGGCTTATCAGCCACAGCAGCAGTTCCAAGCAGCGCCGCAACAATCTGCGCCGCAACAAGATATACCGCCTGCGTTTAACGAGTTTAATGACGATATTCCATTCTAGTTACTGCTTGTTATGAAGATTGCTGTATTTAAGGACGCCTATCGAGTCGATGATTCGATAGGCGTTTTGCTAAGTGCCAGAAAAGATGCCGATATACAGTTAACTACCGTAGAGCTGGCAGATACAGATTGTTTGGCGCATTTAGAGCAGGCGGTGCCTCATGTTGTCGTCGTTGCCGCGTTATTAGCGGAGCATAGCGATGGCGCAGAACAACAGTTGTTCAAAGAAAACGTTACACTGATCGCCGATTGGTGTAAGCAGCATTCAGCGGTATTGTTGATGTTGTCCAGTGCGGCGGTGTTTGATGGCAGCCGTATTGCCTACCATGAAACGGATGAAGTTCAGCCTAATTCGCGTAGTGGCTTGTTTTACCAGCAATTGGAGCAAGTCGCTGCAAGCAATCCCAAGCATTTGATTTTGCGTACAGACTGGCTTTATAACGAGCAACAAGGCAGTTTTCTTAGCAATGTTATTCAATACGCTATCGAAGGGCAATGCGTTGGGGTGAATAGTGCTGCCAAAGCATGTCCTACCGCTGTAACCGATTTGGCGAGAGTTATTGTGGCTATATTGTTGCAAATCCAGCAGGGATCAGATAATTGGGGTGTTTTTCATTATGTAGCAGCAGATACTGCGCTCGGTTTTCAGTTTGTTGAAGCAATTTTGCAGCAGGCGGAAAAGTACAATGACGTGATTAATGCCAAACAGGTTTGCTTTGAGCACTGCAATCCTTCAAGGCCAGAATTTTACTTTGCACCTGTGGTTTTAAAATGCAGTCGGTTGTTAGAGAATTTCGGCATCCATCAGCGCCCTTGGCGTACGCAAATGCCAGCGGTAGTAAGAGCTTACTTTGGTATTGAATAGTAATTCTAGAATGTTGGTAAAGTAGGAGAACGCTTTTAAAAAGGCAATGCTTGCCCCGCCGAGCAGGGCAAGCACAATGGGCTAGCCGTTATAGCGCTGGAACACTAAAGACGCATTGGTGCCGCCAAATCCAAAACTATTGGACATCACACGATTTAGCGTTACGTTATCAATGCGTTTACGCACGATAGGCAAGCCTTCGGCTTCAGGATCAAGCGTTTCAATATTGGCTGACGCAGTAATGAAATCATTTTCTAACATCAACAAAGAATAAATCGCTTCTTGTACACCCGCAGCGCCTAATGAGTGACCAGTTAAAGACTTAGTTGAACTAATTTGCGGTAAATGACGACCATCAAACGCAGCTTTCATTGCGCGTAACTCAGGTAAATCACCTGCTGGCGTGCTGGTGCCGTGCGCGTTGATGTAGTCAATGTCGCCCTCAACGGTTGCTAAGGCTTGCTGCATACAACGTACTGCGCCTTCGCCGCTAGGTGCGACCATATCATAGCCGTCGGAGGTTGCGCCGTAGCCAACAATTTCAGCATAAATTTTAGCGCCGCGTGCTTTAGCATGTTCTAACTCTTCCAGCACTAATGCGCCTGCGCCACCAGCGATAACAAAGCCGTCGCGATTAGCATCGTATGCGCGTGAGGCCTTATCTGGCGTGTCGTTGTATTGGGTTGATAGCGCACCCATCGCATCAAACAAGCAGGAAAGCGTCCAATGTTCTTCTTCGCCGCCGCCAGCAAAAACGATATCTTGCTTGCCCATTTGGATTTGCTCCATGGCATTGCCGATACAATGCGCGGAGGTAGCACAGGCCGAAGAAATAGAGTAATTCACGCCTTTAATTTTAAACGGCGTGGCTAGGCAAGCAGAAATGGTGCTGCCCATGGTTTGTGTGACGCGGTAAGGGCCAACACGTTTTACGCCTTTGCTGCGTAAAACATCGGCTGCTTCAACTTGATTAGAGGAAGATGCGCCGCCTGAGCCCATAATTAAGCCAGTGCGAACGTTAGAAACTTGGTCTTCAGCCAGCCCTGAATCTTTTACTGCTTGATCTAATGCAATATAAGCAAATGCTGCTGCATCGCCCATGAAGCGTAAAATCTTACGATCAATGTGCTCGGCAAGGTCAATTTGTACATTGCCAGCGACATGGCTGCGCATACCTAGATCTTGGTATTCTTGCTGAAAGCGAATGCCAGATTTGCCTTGTTTTAGAGAGTCTAATACTTCTGTTTTATTGTTCCCAATGCTAGAAACAATGCCCATACCTGTAACAACAACTCGTCTCATTGAAAACCTCGGATATTATTCGTCTGCTTGTTCTTGTTGGAATAAGCCAACGCGTAGATCGTTAGCGGTGTAAATAATTTCGCCATCGCATTCAACTGTACCGTCTGCAATACCCATAACCAGTTTGCGTTCGATAACACGTTTAAAATGCAAGTGATAAGTGATTTTTTTAGCGGTGGGTAAAATCTGTCCAGTAAATTTAATTTCACCAGCGCCGAGTGCGCGTCCGCGCCCAGGATTACCTTTCCAGCCTAAGTAAAAGCCAACGAGCTGCCACATTGCATCTAAACCTAAACAGCCTGGCATCACAGGATCGCCTGGGAAGTGGCACTCAAAAAACCACAGGTCGGGATGAATATCCAGCTCGGCAATAATTTCGCCTTTATCAAAATTACCACCTTCGGTGCTGATATTTAAAATACGGTCGATCATAAGCATCTTATCGACCGGCAATTGGGCGTTACCCGGCCCAAATAAACGGCCGTGGCCACAGTCAATAAGATCCTCTTTGCTAAAGCTGTTCAGATGGGTCAATGATTGGGCTGTCATAATTTTACCTAGTTCAATATAAAGCGGCTCATTTTATCGTGTTGAACCCACATAGTATATAAGAAAATAGAGCGTGCAGGGCTTTTTGCTGTATAATCGGCAACTTTAAAATCCGCAAATACAATTTTAGGACAAGCAATGATTAGTAAATGTGTATTTCCCGTTGCCGGTTACGGTACGCGTTTTTTACCTGCAACCAAGTCGATGCCGAAAGAAATGTTACCCGTGGTGAATAAGCCTCTCGTGCAATATGGGGTTGAAGAAGCAATTGCAGCGGGCATGAGTGAAATCACCTTTGTCACAGGTCGTGGTAAGCGCGCCATTGATGACCATTTCGATATTAGCTACGAGCTTGAGCATCAAATTAAAGATACCAGCAAAGAAAAATATTTAACGGGCATCCGTCAGCTATTGGAAGAAGGCTCGTTTGTTTCCATTCGCCAACGTGAAATGAAAGGCTTGGGCCATGCGATTCTAACCAGCGAGCGTTTAGTGGGGCAAAATCCGTTTGGCGTTATTTTGTCCGACGACTTGTGTGTTAATGAAGACGGCGATGGTGTTATGGCGCAAATGGCGGCGTTATATAAGCAATTCCGTTGTTCCATTGTTGCGGTGATGGAAGTGCCAGACGATGAGGTGCATAAATACGGCGTGGTAGCAGGCGAATCGATGAAAGACGGTTTGTATCGCGTGGAAAAAATGGTTGAGAAACCGAGTAAAGAAGAAGCGCCCAGTAACTTGGCGGTAATTGGTCGTTATATTTTAACGCCTGATATTTTTGATATTATTCGTGAAACTAAGCCGGGTAAAGGCGGTGAAATTCAGTTAACTGATGCTTTGCAAGTGCAGGCGCAACAAGGTTGCGTAATTGCTTATAAATTCAAAGGTCGCCGTTTTGATTGTGGTAGCGTGCCTGGTTTTGTGGAAGCGACAAATTATTGCTACGAACATTTGTACGAGGATTTGTAATGTCGGATTTGACTTGTTTCAAAGCGTATGATGTTCGCGGCAGAGTTCCTGACCAAATTAAT
>CAZMQC010000119.1:0-5463 GCA_964568295.1 uncultured Spongiibacteraceae bacterium
TCAGAGGACTTAAATAAACGCTTAAACTTCACTTTCGGGTTTTGTACATCGCCCGTCACATGATAAGACGCAGTCGTGCGCTTATCGACCTGTTTGCCCAATAATTTACTGACAATAAATACTCCCAAAGCAGCTGGAAGCCCCGCAGCAAGGGCGATAATCCAAGGTAGGTTGCTGGCCAAAGGCAAGCTGACTAGCATATTAAAATCCAGTTGTTCGGTATTCAAATCGCCCATACCTGCCATTTTGATTTCGCTGGAACTACCTTTAATCGCCAGTGGTGTTTTACTGCGCAACACGCCTTGGTCTAAGCTCATTGTGCCTGTCACTTTTTCAAAAGTTAGCCCTTCTTTGGACAAGTCGCTAAAGTCGAGCTTTATGCGGCGCACAAAGTTGTTGATATTGAAAAAACTAAAGGCTTTTAGGGCATCGGTAGTGCTGGAGTCCATATCAGCAAAATGCCCATCTTCTAGGCGTAATGCAAATAGCATCTTGCTACTAAAGAGCGAAAAATCAACGGGCGAGCCCTGCCATGAGCTTTCTAAAATATCAATGTGCGCATATTGGCTGACCAAGCTTTGTTGAAAATCCCATGCTTTTAACGCCTGTTTAATATTATCGCTGCTCAACTTACAGCTAAACGCGGTTTGCTGCTCTGGTTGTAACGTCCAACTAAGACGGCAATCTTTTTGTTCAGATAATTGGCTGAGATTGACATGCTTGACCTTGGCTTCAATGTGTTGAAATTCAACGCCTTGGTCCGTGCCTAGCACCATAAAATTCCAGCGCCCGTATTGCTCGTCTTCTAGCGCTAAGCGGTCGATATTGACTTTTAATAAGGGCAGTTGGTTAGTTTGCCAAACACCGCTATCTTGTTTGACTGTGCTATTTTGTAAGAAAGCTAGGTTTAAATATTCGAGCGAAACATACAATAGGGGTTCTTCGTGCGGAATTAATAACTCGCCAATAATATCTCGTTGCCATAGAGCCAAGCTCCAGCCCTGCTCTTCTTCAATCGCTGAAAAGCGCGCGCTTTCTAATGGATAATCAAACAGTTTTAAGTGGCGAATGCTGATTTGGTCAATCTGTAAAGCCAGTGTTTGTTGCTGGCTATCGCTTGTTGGAAAGGTTTTAAACCGTTCAACTACCTCAATCCATTGCTCAGCATCAGCCGCTAACACTTGTCCTTGAACGCGGAAAAACCCTGGAATATAGTCGGCGCGACCAATCCCTAAATTCATTCTACCTGCTTGGAACCTGCCCTCGCTTAAAAGAAATTGCATTTGAACGCCATCATCTAAGCTAATACTGAGCTCTTGCTGCTCACCTAGGAGTGGCAGTTCTAACCGCATAAGACGTTGTTGTTCTTTAGTTTTAGCAAACGGTTCGGGCAGTTCAATCTGAATACCTTGTAAATCGGAACTGATTTCGAGCTTAGCGAACTCTTTGCTCCAGCTGAGCTGGCCATCTAGTTTGCCTGTCCCTGTAATAAAATAAAGCGCGGGTAATTGCAGCCATTCATGCAGGGTTTTAACATCTGAATCAGTACTAAATAGCAAACGGTTAACGCCTTGCTCTGCAATAATTTTACCGCGAACGGTTTTGCCAAACACTTGTGCGCTTAACTGTTTAGAGGCAAAGCCGTTTTGCAAACTAAAGCTTAAATCGCCATTGATTTTGTCAAAGGCAAAAGGCATGTTGGGTAAGGCTAGGCTAGTTTGTTGTAGATTGGCGTTAACCGCTACTTCTAGCTCTTGAGGTTGGTGAATAGGTACTGTTACATGAATGTTTGCATCGACTTGCCCGCCGTTTATCTGCCATTCATCTAATAATCCACTTGTGTATTGTTGGAACGCGGGCTGCTTGAGCAGGGATAGAACTTTTGTAACAGGCTCGGTGCGCGTTGCCATGGAAACATCTAACCATTTTTGTTTGTCGGTCAAAGTTAAACGCAGTTGGCCGTTGTATAAGCGTAAGCCAAAGCTTTCCGCGCTTGCTATCTGCGCCTCTGCCTCGGTTTGGTCTAAAATAAATTCGCCTGCGATCTTTGTTATTGCGGGAAATTGATCGTCATATTTAATCGCGCCATCTTCAAGGCTGAGCCATAGCTCCACGACTTTTTCTTCATCGGTAATGTCATCAATCGGACCATGATAGATAAAGCTACCATGCTCTACTTGCGCTGATAAGATATGTTTGTCTAACCAATCGGATAAGGACTCATCGACCATGTTTGGAATAAAATCATTACGA
Source organism: uncultured Spongiibacteraceae bacterium (assembly GCA_964568295.1). Lineage (GTDB taxonomy): Bacteria > Pseudomonadota > Gammaproteobacteria > Pseudomonadales > DT-91 > DATCSZ01. The sequence continues at coordinate 2,254 of CAZMQC010000119.1, forward strand.
AAACGAGCATCGGAATTTTTAATATCCACGACCAAACTTAAACGACCTGAGTCTTCATGCGCTTGATAATTGTGAGGCAGTTCTAGCTGGAATTCACCGATGGCTTGCCCGTATTGGCCGTTCAACATAACGTTGCCAATGCTGCCCACTTTAACCCCGTTATCAATTCGCCAAAACACCGTGCCTTGCGCATGGGTGAAATTCATCTGGGTGTCGTAGAGCTTAGGAAACGCCATGGAGAAACTTTGCGTATCGAGCTGTACAAAGCCTGATAGCTTTTGTGCTTCTACATAACCCGTAACATTATGTAGCGCAGGCGCACCTTTCCATGCTCCTACACTGACATTATGTAAGTTAGCCTTGAGTAAGAAATCGTTGTTGGCGAAGTTCATCTGCAAGGATTGAATAAAGCCTTTGGGTTCTAAAGTTTCTCGCAATTCTTGCAAAGCCGGCGGTAGCGTTAACAACTGTAAATAACGATCAATTTCAGCTAGGTCGATTTGTTCAATCTGCAAGCGGCTTTGTTTGCCAAGCAGCAGTTTTATGCGGTCTAATTGAATATGTTGCTGGTTGAGGTTGACTTGTAACGATGGAATAGCAATAACCGTATGCTGGTCTTCCGCGTCAATATAAAACGAGGCATTGGCTTGTTTGGCTAACCATTGTTTGTCTTTGTATTGCGCCTGCAAACTATCAAGCGTCACCGTTCCGCTACCGCTTAATTGCTGATTTTGCCATTTCAACCAAATTTGTTGGGAAACGCGACTTTCCTCGGAAACTTCCAAATTATTGACCAATGACAATAATAAATGCAGAGGGAACTCATTGGTTTGCCAGTAAATTTGCGCTAAAAAATCCGCATCTTTAAAGTAGTTTAGCGTTTGTATAGTCAGCTTGCTGCGTTGGGTTTTATCTTCAACAAACTCAATTTCTAATATTTTTTCGTTTAACCAACTTTGCAGTTGGATATGGGTTTCAGGAAACGCAATTAATGTGCCCTGATAAGGCTGCATGGCTAGTTTAATATTGCTCAAAAATAAAGTATCAACCGACCAGAATTTATCAATCAGCTTATCTAGCTCGATAGGCTTACTCTGTTTGGTCTCTGAGGTTGTTACCGCCCAACGTCCCTCTTGGTTTTGCAATAAGAGCACGCTGAGATTATCAAACTCTAAGTTTTCAACATAAACACGTCGATGAAATAGCGATTTAGCGATATTAAGTTCAATGTGTAAGGCATTAAGTTGAATGTGGTGCCCCGTTTCTGGGTGTTGAATAGTGATGTCGGTAAAACGAAAGTCAGGACGAAATGAGTGCCATTTTGCCTCAACGCTTTCTGCTTGGATTTGCCACGTAATTTTGTCAGACAATAATTCGAATAGAGCTTTTTGATAGTCGTTAGCCTGTGGCAGATAATAGCGCAGCAAACTGGTCATAACGGCAAGCAGCACAACCAAGCTTGCAAACAGCCATAACACTGTTTTGGCAACCAAGTCTGTTACTTTTAACCCTATTGACATGTTTTTATTCACATTAATACAATATCAAACTGCTCTTGCGTGTATTGTGGCTCAATTTGAAAGCGTAGCGTTTTGCCAATAAATTGTTCTAAATCGGCAACATAAGCGGATTCTTCTTCCAGCAAACGTTCAACCACATTTTCTGCGGCAATAATCAAATAGCTATCATGATTAAAAGCGCGCACCTCGCGTAAAACAGCTCTAAAAATCTCATAACAAACCGTTTCCACCGATTTTACCGTGCCACGACCATAGCAAGTTGGACAAGTCTCACAAAGCATTTGTTCAAGGCTTTCGCGTGTACGCTTACGCACAATTTGTACTAAACCCAGCTCAGTGACCCCACTCATATTGCTTTTGGTATGGTCTCTTGCCAGTTCACGCGCCAACGTGCGATGCACTTCTTGTTTGTGCGTATCGTCTTGCATATCAATAAAATCAACAATGATAATACCGCCTAAATTACGCAGTTGTAACTGCCTCACTAATTCTGTAGCGGCTTCGAGGTTGGTTTTAAAAATTGTTTCTTCAAGATTTCTATGCCCAACAAACGCCCCTGTGTTGACGTCCACCGTGGTCATCGCCTCGGTTTGGTCAATAACAATATAACCGCCTGATTTTAAAGTGATATTTCTTTGCAAAGCTTGTTGAATATCTTGCTCTACCGCAAACAATTCAAAAATAGGACGCTCGCCCGGATACCATTCCAATAAGTTGGCGGAACAAGGTAGAAATTGCTGGCAAAACTGCTGCATTTTTTGCAACGTTTCGCGCGAATCTACCCGAATTTTATTGAATTGCTGATTAACACGGTCGCGCAGTAATCGTAAAGACAACGGCAAATCTTGGTAAATACAGGTATGTAATGCGGCGGTTTGTGCGGCCTGCTGGGTCGATAACCAAAGCTTTTCTAAGTACGCAATATCGCGCTCTAAGTCATTTTGCTGCACACCTTCGGCAACGGTGCGAATAATAAAACCGCCGTTTAGTTGGGGAAACTTTTCTTGCAGTAAAGTTTCTAGCAGATTTTTTAAGCGTAAGCGCTCAGCCTCATCTTCAATTTTCTGCGATACGCCCACCGTTAAAACGTCAGGCATATACACTAGAAAACGTGAAGGCAGCGATAAAAACGCCGTGAGTTTGGCGCCTTTATTGCCGATTGGGTCTTTGCTAATTTGTACTAATAAACTCTGTCCGTCGTGCACCAGTTGCTGAATATCTTTGCACGGTGTTTGTTTACAAAGATCTTGCGCATGAATAAAGCCGGCTTTATCTAAACCAATATCAACAAAAGCGGCTTGCATACCGGGTAAGACACGAATCACTTTGCCGCGATAAATATTACCCACCAAGCCTTTACTTTGGCTACGCTCTATCATCAGCTCTTGTACTGCGCCGTTGCCAATAAACGCTACGCGTGTTTCTTTCGGCGTAATATTGACTAGGATTTCGTCACTCATGCTTTGCTCCAACTTGTTTAAGCAGTTGGTTTAATTCATACAAGGGCAATCCCATCACCGCAGAAAAACTGCCTTTGATTTCAGGTATCCACTGGGCGGCGATACCTTGAATCGCATAAGCGCCCGCTTTGTCCTGTGGCTCGCCAGTTTGCCAGTACCATTGCTGTTCTTGCTCGGTCATCGTGCTAAAAAACACCTCGCTGCGATTTATCGCGCTAACGTGTTGCTGC
>CAZMQC010000120.1:0-5350 GCA_964568295.1 uncultured Spongiibacteraceae bacterium
AAAGACAACACACCAGGGACACAAATCCCCATCGGTAAAATCGATCTGGAATATGTTGAATTGTCCGGTTCAGAGCACATATACGCCGAAGACAAAATTAACAAAGCCATTCGGCAAATGGTCGGTATGAATGAAGCTTACAGCGGCAATACGGATGTGACAGTTAAAACCAAGTCGGCGAATTTAAACGCACGTTATATGCACTTAAGCATGGAAAGTTACGAATACGTGCATGGCGCGGCGAACGGCAAAAATACTATTCAAAGCGTCTATTTTGATTTGCAAAGCGGCGAACAGCTAAGCTTCTACCAAGTGTTTAAAGCGGGCTCAGAAACCGTAATTAATCAAGCGATTCAGCAATGGCTTAACCAGCAAAGCATTGAGCATGAATTTAAAACGGTGGATACCAATAGCTGCTTTTACCAACAAGGCAAACAATTTATTTTCTGTTTCTCGCAATATGATATTGCTGCGGGCGTTTTAGGTAATATTTTTGTACCTGTAGAAAAATCGGTTTTACAAGATTACTTATTGATTTTGGATTTGCCCTAACTGATTTTGTGCGATGTAGAAGAATTGACGGCGCGAATGGTTAAATCGTAGCCTCATTCAAGGCGTTTTCGATAATTTGCAAAAACGCTTGCCGTTGGTTCACTCGTTTTACTTGTTCGAAAAGCTGTTGCATTTCGGGGAAGTGGCGGGTGAAGTAAAACAGCCATTGTTTCAGGCGGTCAGTGACGGATTTGTCGTTCAAATGCTCTAACGTTGGTACTAAGCGCAAGAAAAGCTGCAAATGCTGTTGCCATGCCAAAGCTTGGTAAGGCTGGTTGGCAAAAGCGGCTTTAATTTGCAAACCTAAATCGGGCATGGAAACCAAACCACGACCGATCATAAGTAAATCACAATTACTTTCTGCCAAACATTGTTTGGCATTCTCCACGCTCCAAACCTCGCCATTGGCAAAGATAGGCACATTAACCGCTTGTTTAATGCTATGAATATACGACCAATAGGCGGGCGGTTTGTAACCTTCCAATTTGGTGCGAGCGTGAACACTAATCCATTGTACATCGGCCTCGGCAAGCGCTACCGCATTTTCCACCGCAAGCGATTTATCATTAAAACCCAAGCGAATTTTAGCGCTTACAGGGACATGGCTAGGCACGGCTTGGCGTACGGCGCTAGCGATGGCGTGCAGCTGCTCTGGCCATTGCAATAAAATGGAACCGCCCATGCTTTTGTTAACGGTTTTGGCAGGGCAGCCAAAGTTTAAATCAATCGCGGGTGCGCCTAACATTACCGCTTTGCGCGCATTAGCAGCCATCATCTCAGGATTTGAGCCGAGCAATTGCATATGTACTGGCACGCCTGCGCGAGTTTTGCCGCCGTGATGCAATTCAGGGCAAAGCCTGCGGAACACTTTAGCGGGGTAAACTTGATCAATAATCCGCACAAATTCGGTAACACAATGATCAATACCGCCGACCTGAGTCAAAATATCACGCAAGTGGTAATCCATTAAGCCTTCCATTGGCGCTAAGGCGATATAAGGCTTTTGCTGCGTTGCTTGAAACGGTAGCGTGCCGGTGAAAATGGATGAAGTCATGGTTGCAGCGGTAAAAGACTAATTAATTGACGTAATTTTTGTATATCAGCGGAAAAAGCTGCTTCGCGTATTTGGTAATAAAATTTAGCGCAATGCGGTGATAATTCGGCTTGTCGTTCGCACCAAGTAATGATGTCGGAAATGGCATTAATATCAAGCAATTCGTTTAAAACCAGCAAGTCTTCGTCGCTGGTGCACTGGTTGGCTGTGCAAGGAAAGGCAATAAGTTCAGTTGAGGCAGCTGATGATTGATTATCGTGTAGCGCTAAGCCCAATGCCTGCGCAATACTTTTGGCCAATAAGGTAAAGTTAATCGGCTTGTAAAAGGTGCTAAAAAATAAATTGTCCTGAAGGCAGTTAGAGCCAATTAAACCAGCGCTGAGTAAAATAATGGGTGTTGCAGACCATTGTTGCTTTATCTGATGGGCAACCGCGCAGCCATCACCATCGGGCAGGTGAAAGTCGGTTAATACCAGCGCTGGCGGTTTAGCTGTGTTGATTTGTAAAGCTTGATTGACTGCATTGAGGTCATCAAAGCACTGTACGGTAAAGTTCCATTGCATTAAGGCTTGTGCAATCAACGCTTGAATATAGGGCGTATCTTCAACCACCCAAACTAGCCGTTGTTTGCCATCCATCGCGATACGCTCATCATTGGCTGGAATGGAATTAAGTTCAACGGCGGTTTCATCCACTTCTTCAATCGGCAAGTGAACAACAAACTCTGAGCCTTCGCCCACCGTGCTGTTAACCGTAATGCTGCCTTGCATCCGTTGTACCCACTGATTAACAATCGCAAGCCCTAAGCCCAAGCCTTGGCTGTGTTGGTTTTGTTGGAACTTGGCAAATGGATCGAAAATATAGGGTAGTTGTGTTTCGCTAATGCCCGTGCCAGTGTCTTTGACGGTGATAATCAGGCGGTGTTGTGTCTCGTTGATAGCAGCGCTGCTTACCTTAAGCATAATGTCGCCATTTTGCGTGAACTTGCAGGCATTAGAGATCAAATTAATCAGAATTTGATAAACACGACGGCTGTCAATAAACATCACTTTAGGAAGTTGCGGGCACACATTGAGATGAAAGTGGTTGTTATTTGCCTGCGCCAAGATCTCACTTTCGTCGGCAATGGAGATGAAAAAGCTTTGCGAATAGGTGGCGCTTGGATAAAGCGTTTGCTTGGATTTTTTGTTCGACGAAAACTCAATTAAGTCGTCAATTAAGGAAAGTAAGCGCTTGCCGCTGTTCATAATAATATTAGCTTTATCAGCGGTAGTGGTGCTTTCTTGCGCTCTGATTAATTCAGCAAAACCCAAAATGCTGGTGAGTGGCGAGCGTAAATCATGACTAACACGCGCTAAAAATTCATCTTTGCTTTGATTCGCTTCTTTTAGCTCAATTAAGGAGTGTTGCAGCTCTTCGGTACGCATTTTTACCGCGTTTTCTAAGCGTTTTTGTTGCTCGTTCTGAACATCAATCAACTTTCTGTGGGCTTTTAATTCGCGTTGATGGTTGGCGGATGCGCGTTTGTGAAACCCCAGTATCAGCGATATTAAGTAGATTGCTAAAATTGTATGCCAGAGTATAGGTGTATAAATAATGGATTCATCGACTACGTGAATAATAAATAGGGCTCGCGTCACCAAAATGACATAAAAAACCACAACTGCCACTAAGAAAAATGCTGAGTTTCTTTGGCGATGTTTCCAGTTCAGCAATAGAATAATCGGCTGTGAAAATGCGGCAATAGCGACCGTATAATGCGATAAATAAATCGACGTGTACAAATCAACCAAGCTATACAGCGCTAAAAAGGTGTAATAAGCGATTAAGCTTAACGACAGCTTACGCCAAAAAGGCGAGCGGTTTAAACGCAGAGCAATATGCAGCAGTATAAACATAATCACCACGGCGGATAAACCAAAGAATAAGGGCAGCACAGAGATGAAATGCGAGCCTGAGGGCAAAAAATAATAGTGTATATAGCCAATGAAGCAGCTTTCGTAGGCGCTATAAATCGTCACCCAAAAGCCTGCCAATAGGGTTAATGGGTCTTTGGTGGCAAAACCAAAAATTAATAGAATCGTACCAACGGTCAGAATGATGGCGATGGGGACTAGAAACATCACATTCTGCTGTGCTTCATACGCTCGAAAGCTTTCAGGCTGCCAAAGTATCGGTTCGATAGTGACTTCGGTTGATGTTTTTACTCGGATATAAACATCGCGGTATTGATGTGCGGGTACGGTGAGTTCAAATAAGCGCGCAATCGCCGACGGAATTTCGTGTTGCTGTTGGGCGATTAAAGTACCTGCTTGTGTTTGTTTAACAATTTGTTTGTTTTCGTCCAGCAAATAGAAGTGTACCGACTGAATGCGGGTTGAGCCAAGGTTCAGCCAGCGGAGTAAATCAATATCACTGTTGTTTTGTAAACGCAGCCTAAACCAAAAAAAATTGGGGCGTGTGTAGCTGAGTAAATCGTGATGGTTTAATGGCTGCCAATCAGCCTCATACAAAGCTTGTCCCGTATAGTCGATATGATCCGAGGCAAGCATTTGCCAACTTCCCAGTAGTTCGACTGCTTTAGCTTTGGGCGATATTTCAACCGTTAATGGCTGTGCATTAGCTAAATTAGCCAATAGGACAAAAATAAATAGAGCAATGAAACGCAGCATAAAGGTCTTATTCCTCGGCCCATTGCTTACGATATTGACTGGGCGATATACCCCAATAGCTTTGAAAGGCAGTAGAGAAATTGGCGGGATTGCTATAACCCACTCTATCGGCAATATGACTGATTTCGAGAAACGACTCATCCAGTAATCGCTTAGCTTCAGTTAAGCGTACGCGCCTTAAATATTCGGAAGCGGTGGTGTTGGCGCAAGCTTTAAATGCTTCGTTGAGGCGTTTGGGGTTGGTGTTAACGCTGTGCGCCAAAGTGTTGGTATTGATATCCGTGGCTAAGTGGGCTTCGATATGTTGGCAAGCGGCGGTAAAAAGAGAGTTATCAAGCCGTTCTTTGTGGCTGTTGCCTGAAATATGAGATTGCGAGTTGCCGTTTGAAAAGTAACGAAAATGGCGCTCAAGTCGCAAGGCAACTTCCTGAAAGTCAAAGGGTTTTATAATATAGTCCGCTGCGCCAAATTCTAGCCCTTTAACGCGGTCGCTGGGCGAATTAGCGGCGGTAATGAAAATCACAGGCGTATCATGCAGTTCTGGCTCATTCTGCATTTTAAGCATGGTGGTATAGCCATCTTGTATGGGCATGTTGATGTCCATCAAGATTAAATCGGGTAATACTTTTTTGGCAATACGGAATGCTTCCAAACCATCACAAGCAAGAAAAATGGTATAGCCTTTAGAAAGTAAAAAACTGGCTAGCAAACGTCGATCTTCATCTAAATCTTCAACAATCAGAATTTTGGCGGCGGCGTTTGACATAGGATTAGCACGGTTAAGGTGTGAACGTATTATATCGAATTAAGTGATTAATTTTAAACATTAAAAGCGCGTATAAGTGTTTATAAACAAAGTTTTGTAAGATGAACATTAATTGTTGAATTTGTGAGGGGCGTCCACTTTTAAAAAAGCTGATGCCAGCCATTGCATTAACCATGAGTTCGGAGTGGGTTGTACCGATCAGTTTTGCTGATGAGGCAAATAGCGTAGCTAATAATAGGTTGGAAATCTTTGACGACATTGATGTTACGGTCGATTTTTCAGATGCTAGCTGTCGCCGTACAAGCG
>CAZMQC010000121.1:0-2278 GCA_964568295.1 uncultured Spongiibacteraceae bacterium
TACCGAGCAAGCTACCGAGCAAGCTACCGAGCAAGCTACCGAGCAAGCTATTTTGAACTTTTGTATTGAACCAAGAACAACCGCCGAGATAATGGAATATTTAGGACTTAGTCATAGAGAGCATTTTAGAAGCTTTATACTTAAACCCTTAATTGCAAGCGGGCAGCTTAAGCTTACGATTCCAGATAAGCCAACTAGCCCGAATCAAAAGTACATAACGAACCAGAAATAAATGCAGGATAGTAAAACAGAGAGAATTTTATGAAATACCTCGTCACCGGCGCAGCCGGCTTTATCGGCATGTACACTGCCAAACGTTTATTAGAAGCGGGCCACGAAGTGGTTGGCTTAGATAACTTAAACAGTTATTACGAACCTGAATTAAAACAACATCGCCTTGCGCAGTTACAGCCGTTTGCCAACTTTACGTTTGTGCAATTGGATTTGGCCGACCGCGAAGGCATGGCAACGTTGTTCAAAACCGAGCAATTTGAGCGCGTTATCCACCTTGCTGCGCAAGCGGGGGTGCGTTATTCGATTGAAGCGCCGTTTGATTATGTGGACAGTAATTTGGTGGGCATGATGACCATTTTGGAAGGCTGTCGCCATAATAAGGTGCAACACTTGGTTTATGCTTCGTCGAGTTCGGTGTATGGCATGAACCCTAAAATCCCATTTAGCGAGGATGATCAGGTCGATAATCCTGTTTCCTTGTACGCGGCAACCAAAAAAGCCAATGAGTTGATGGCGCATAGCTATTCCAAGCTGTATAAAATCCCGACAACGGGGCTGCGCTTCTTTACCGTGTATGGCCCAGCGGGGCGGCCCGATATGGCGCCTTGGTTGTTTACCGAAGCTATCTTGAAAGGCGAGCCAATTAAGGTATTTAACCAAGGCAAAATGATGCGTGATTTTACCTATATCGACGATATTGTTGAGGGGGTTATCCGCATTCAAGACGTTGTGCCAAGTACGGATATTCCTTATTCCCTGTTTAATATCGGTAATAACGAGCCAATTCAGCTATCGCGCTTTATTGAGGCGATTGAAAGCGCTTGCGGTAAGCAGGCAGAAAAAATCATGTTGGGTATGCAGCCTGGCGATGTTGAGCGTACCTATGCGGATACCGCGCGCTTGGAGCATGCGGTTGGCTATAAACCGCAAACTGAAATTGAGCAGGGCATCGCTCGGTTTGTCGATTGGTATAAAACCTATAGAAAGTTGTAGCAGGCGGCGCGGCTAACTACCGCGCACCAAACCCCGTCAAAATAGTTCGCACCGTTTTGACCACGATCAGCATATCCAACCAAACAGAAAAGTGCTTAATATAATATAAGTCGTATTCCAATTTGATTTTGGTGCTGCTGCTATCGTCGGCATAGCCTTGGGTAACTTGAGCCCAGCCGGTAATGCCGGGCTTAACGATATGGCGATAGGAATAAAAAGGAATTTCTTCTTCGAATTGCTCAACAAATTGTTTCTGTTCGGGTCTTGGCCCGATAATACTCATATTCCCCATCAGTACGTTGACAAACTGCGGTAGTTCATCAATGCGCGTTTTGCGGATAAAGTGCCCAACACGGGTAATCCGTGCGTCATTGGCTTGCGCAAACTGCGCACCGTTTTTCTCTGAATCCGTTGTCATACTGCGCAATTTATATACGCGATAAGTTTCACCCCATTGCCCAACGCGTTGTTGGGTAAAAAACATCGGGCCTCGACTTTCAAGCTTAATAATGATGCCTGTAATAAGCATAACAGGCAGCCAAAGCGGCATGGTGACCAATGTAAGGATCAGATCAAACAAACGTTTTAGCAGCGCGACGGTCGAGGAAGGCTGCAAATTACCAAAAACGTTTTCGGATAAATGCTCAATGCTCACGCGCCCTGTCAGCGCTTCTTCCAGTTGCTTGTAGTGGAAAACAGGGATTTTAGCTAAAGCACAGCGTGCTAAAAACTTTTCCCACTGCGCATCTAAATCTTGCGCGTACAAATCTACAATAATACCGCTGCATTCGATGCCTTCGAGTGATGGGCGATCTAATACGCTAACAGAAATATTCGGAAACTCCTTAAAGGTTAAGGCGTTGCCAAAGGGAATTAAGGCGAAGCTGCGCGGCTTATTTTGACGTTGAATATGGTGAATAAATAGCGCCCAAACGGAAGCAAAGAAATAGGCGCTGAGCAGCACGGGGCGCGAATAATCAAAACGGGTAATAAGGAAAAACGAAAACACCAATAGCCAAGTGATTAAAACAATAGGCAGCGTTGTGCGGAA
>CAZMQC010000121.1:2378-5218 GCA_964568295.1 uncultured Spongiibacteraceae bacterium
TGATATTGTTTCGTCTGTGTTGGAAAAGTTCGCTACTAAGCAAGCGGTAATTGGCGTAGTGGGTTTGGGTTATGTGGGCTTGCCACTTATGCTGCGCTATTCGGATGTTGGTTTTAAGGTGATTGGCTTTGATATAAATCAGCGAAAAGTCGATGAATTAAATAAAGGCATTAGTGGTATTGAGCATATTGCCAATACGCGTATTACGGCTGCGATTGAGCAAGGCTTTCAGGCGACAACAGCAATGAGCCGTGCTAGTGAATGCGATGCCTTAATTCTTTGTGTACCAACGCCGTTGAATGCTTATCGCGAACCAGATTTAAGTTTTGTTATTACAACAATCGACGCCTTGAAACCTTTCTTGCGCAGCGGACAAGTCGTTTCTTTAGAGAGCACGACTTATCCAGGAACAACCGAAGAAGAGTTGCTACCGCGTGTGGAAGAAAATGGATTGCGCGTGGGTGAGAATATTTTTCTTGTTTATTCGCCTGAACGTGAAGATCCAGGTAATCCTAATTTTGAAACTCGAACCATACCCAAAGTGCTTGGTGGGCATACTTTTCATTGTCTTGAAGTGGGCAAAGCGCTTTATTCGCCAGCCATTGATAAGATTGTATGTGTTAGCTCAACTAAAGCGGCTGAGATGACAAAGCTGCTCGAAAACATTCACCGAGCCGTTAATATTGGCCTAGTGAATGAAATGAAAATAGTTGCCGATAAAATGGGCGTTGATATTTTTGAAGTGATTGATGCCGCAGCCACTAAGCCATTTGGCTTTACGCCTTATTATCCTGGTCCTGGCTTGGGCGGACATTGCATTCCGATTGATCCCTTTTATTTGACATGGAAAGCGCGTGAATATGGTTTGAATACTCGATTTATTGAATTGTCGGGCGAAGTGAATCAGGCAATGCCAGCTTACGTGCTTGGTAAATTAATGGACGGTTTAAATGACCGTGGCAAAGCGTTAAAAAACAGCCGTGTTTTAGTGTTAGGCGTTGCGTATAAGAAAAATGTTGATGATATGCGCGAGTCGCCTTCAGTTGAAATTATGGAGTTACTGCGCAGTAAGGGCGCCGTGGTTGCCTACAGCGATCCGCATGTTCCTGTGTTTCCTAACATGCGCCGCCATCGATTTGATTTGCAGAGTGAACCGTTGGATGCATCGAGTTTAGCTAGTTTTGATGCGGTTGTTTTGGCGACTAACCATGATGGTTTTGATTATGCGCTGATTAAACAGCACGCACGACTGATTATTGATACGCGTGGGGTTTATAGAGAGCCGGATGCTAAGGTTATTAAATCTTAGGTTTTTGTTAGCGGCTAGTTCATTTGATAGGTAGGGTGTATGAAAACATTTGCGCTGATTGGAGCAGCGGGCTATATCGCTCCACGCCATTTAACCGCGATTAAAGCAACGGGTAATGATTTACTGGTTGCCATGGATATTAATGATTCGGTCGGCATTATGGATAGCCATTTTCCCAATGCGGAGTTTTTTACTGAATTTGAGGAGTTTGCTGCTTATATTGAGGATCAAGCTTTAAAAGGTAATCGTTTAGATTATGTCTCCATTTGCTCGCCTAATTATTTGCATGTTCCTCATATGAAGTTTGCTTTAAAGCACGGCATCAATGTTATTTGCGAAAAGCCGTTAGTGCTGTATTCCGATGATATTGACCAGTTGGCGGCCTATGAAAAGCAGTATGGCGCTAAAGTGAACTCTATATTGCAATTGCGTTTGCACGACTCGATTATTGCATTGCGTGAAAAAGTTCAAAATGCGCCAACAGACAAGGTTTTTGATGTTGATTTAACTTACCTAACCTCGCGTGGGAAATGGTATTTGAAGTCTTGGAAAGGCGTGGATAAAAAGTCAGGCGGCGTTGCAACCAATATAGGTGTGCATTTTTACGATATGTTGCACTTTATTTTTGGCAAAATTGTTAAAAATGAAGTGCATTATCGTGATGAAAAAACCTCGGCGGGCTATCTTGAATACGAACGCGCTAGAGTACGTTGGTTCTTATCAATTGATGCCAATAACTTGCCAGAGAATGCGGTTAAAGGCGAAAAAATGACGTATCGCAGCATTACCATTGAAGGTGAGGAGCTTGAGTTTTCGGGCGGTTTTACCGAGTTGCATAATAAAAGCTATGAAAATATTTTGGCGGGGCAAGGATATGGTTTAGAAGAAAACCGCACGGCAATTGAAACGGTTGAAACTATCCGTACCGCCGCCATAACCGATAATCCTAGTCGCCCGCATCCGTTATTGTCTAAGGTGCTTGGTTAGCTTGTTTGCCACAAATTTCGTATTGTTAGTGGATTTTGCTGTAGGAAATAAAAGGTTTTAACATGAATTATTACAAACACGAGACCGCGATTATTGACGATGGCGCGCAGATTGGCGAAGGTTCGCGCGTTTGGCATTTTGTGCATGTATGCGGCGGCGCAAAAATCGGCAAAGGCGTATCGCTTGGGCAAAATGTTTTTGTAGGCAATAAAGTCATTATTGGCGATCAGTGCAAAATTCAAAACAATGTATCGGTTTATGACAACGTGTATTTGGAAGAGGGGGTATTTTGCGGCCCCAGCATGGTGTTTACCAATGTTTACAACCCGCGTTCTTTGATTGAACGGAAAGATCAATACAAAGATACCGTCGTTAAAAAAGGCGCAACATTAGGCGCGAATTGCACTATTGTTTGCGGCGTTACCATTGGCGAATATGCGTTTGTTGGCGCGGGCGCGGTGGTTAATAAAGATGTGCCAGCGTATGCATTAATGGTCGGTGTACCCGCTAAACAGATTGGTTGGATGAGCGAGTATGGCGAACA
>CAZMQC010000122.1:0-5155 GCA_964568295.1 uncultured Spongiibacteraceae bacterium
ACACCAAAGTTATGCTCAGCAAAGGCTTTGAGCATCGCGGCATCATCGGCAAAATAGCTCATGTATTTCACGGGCATGTGGGTGTCAATCACTACAAGCTGGGCTACTTCGTCGCCAATCGCAATTAATTGCCTTGCAACTTCCAGTGCTAATAAACCGCCAAATGAATGGCCGATAAGACGGTAAGGTCCCGTGCCTTGCTGCTGTTTAATCGCAGCGGTGTAATAGGCAACTAGCTCGTTCAGCTTATTAAATGGTTGTTGGTTTTCTTCAAAACCAAGTGCTTGAATACCATAAAACGGTTGGTCATTACCCAAAAACTCTGCCATTGGACGGTAACTTAATACCATGCCGCCCAATGCGTGAATAGCAAATATTGGGGTTTGGCTACCTTGTGGCTGAATCGGCACAATCGGCGACCAAGCGCCCGTTTGTTGCTCAATCACATTGGCAAGCTGGGCAATAGTTTGTGCGCTAAATAATGAAGAAACAGGCAGTTTAATTTCAAAATGTAGCTCAATGCTGGCAACCAAACGCACGGCTGATAATGAATCGCCGCCCGCCGCAAAGAAGTTGTCGTGAATACTGACGGTGTTACCTAAAACATCTTGCCACAATTGTGCTAATTGCTTTTCGGTTTCCGTGCGTGGCAACACCAGTACACTTTGACTATCGGGGCGTTCGAGGGTGATTAAGGCGTTACGGTCAATTTTGCCGTTCGGTGTAAGCGGCCATTCTTGCAGGCTAATAAAGCTATGGGGCAGCATGTAACTAGGCAAACGCTGCTGTAGCGCTAATTTAATTGCGGCTGTGTCTAGTTCATTATCGGTTTTGATAAAGGCTAATAACTGCTGGTTATCCACCAATACATGGCTTTCGGCAATGTACGGTAAAGCATTTAACGCGGCTTCAATTTCACCCAATTCAATGCGCAAACCGTGCAGTTTCACTTGGAAGTCTTTGCGACCCAAATACATCAGCTCGCCTTGCTGATTGATGCGCACCAAATCGCCTGTTTTATACCAGTACGGTGCTAGAGTTTGCGGTGTAAACGCTAATTGCTCACGATTTACAAAGCTTTCTTGATTTAACGCCTCGCGTTGCCAATAACCCGCACCCACACTAGCGCCGCCAATGAGTAACTCACCAACCAAGCCTTGCGGCACGGCTTGTAATTGCGCATTAACAATCGCTAGCTCAACATTTTGTATGGCATTGCCTAAAGCGATGCTGTGGTTGTCTGACCAATGTCTTAGTTGCTCTGCGCTAGCGCTATAAGCGGTGGCAATATCGGTACATTCGGTTGGTCCATACATATTGACGATATTGCAAGCAAAGCCGTCGCTGTTAATCCAAGGGCGCAGTGCTTTTAGCTGGATAGGTTCACCGCCAAATAGCAGGGTAGTGAGACTATTTAAGGCAGAAAAATTACCGTTGGCAAATTCCACCAATGGATAAAATGCCGAAGGTGCGCAATTGAGACGGGTAATGCCGTGTTGCTGAATTAGCTCGCGATAGCGCTGAATATCGTAATGCTCGGTATCGGTCAATACCACTGTTCCACCCACGCACAATAAGGCAAATAGATTTTTCTGGGTAAGGTCAAAACCTAGCGCCGAGATAATTAAGGTTTTATCGTTAGCATTGAATTGATACTCGTTGATATACCAATCCAATAAGTTAGCAAAATTGCGGTGGTAAACAGCAGCGGCTTTGGGTTTGCCCGTGCTGCCTGAGGTGTAAATCATATATAGCAGGTCATCGCCGTTAATCTCAACGGTTGGCGCACTGCTGGGTAAACCTGACAAATTCAGTTGGTCAATATCAATAAACTGACCAGTATTTTGTTGTTCTAAGGATGCATTTTGCTGCAAGCGCTGATAAATGCATTGTTCGCTAATGAGTAGCGCCATTTGCGCATCGTCAAGCATGTATTGCAAGCGTTCAGCGGGGTAAGAGCTATCCATCGGCACATAACAACCGCCCGCTTTAATCACCGCTAGCAAAGCCACCAACACATCAACGCGGCGCTGCAAGCAAATACCCACGCGATCGCCTTTTTGTAAGCCTTTTGCTAATAAGTAGTGCGCAAGGCTATTGCTGAGCATGTCGAGTCCGGCGTAGCTCAAGCGTTTATTGCCACAGCGCACAGCAGTTTGCAGCGGCGTTGCCTGCGCTTGGCGTTGCCATAGCGCGGGCAGTAATAATTGTGGATGGGTAGTTGGCAAACCATGCAAAGTGGCTTGTTCGTCGGCTAATAATAACGATAGCTGTGCAAATTGCTCAACGCCTTGCTCAACGATTTGTTGGCTAAGATTGAGTAAGCGTTCCAATAAGCGTTTATCGTCAAAAATTGCCCGATTAAATGCCAGCCATAAGCACAATTCATCGCCATCAGCTTGTACGCGCATATCCACCACCGATTCGGCGTTGGGTGTGTAGCGAATGCCTGTCACATAGCTATCTAAAATATAGCTGTGATGCGGCATTAATAAGTAGTTGTAGGAAAACGCGATGCCTTGCTTGGGCAGTAAGCGGCTTTGGGCGAGATGCGAAATTTGTAAAAAGTTTTTGCTACTGCGTTGTTCTTCACGCATGGCGGCAAGCGCATCGCTAATACTGCGTTGCATCGCACTTAATTCCACTACGCTAGGATAGGTATGATAAAAACAACCTAAGCTATCTTTCGTGGCTTTCGTGCGTCCAGCGTGGAATTCGGTGATATTAAAATTACCGTCAGCGCGGGTATATTGGCTAATCAACCAAGCATAGAGCGTCTTGAAATACAGTGCCGGCGTTACCTTATTCTTGCGGCAGTATTGTTTAACCGCTTGGTAATGCGCAACAGGAATATGTTGTGACAACAATTCTTGCTTAGATTCTGTGCCTTTTTCCGCTTGTAAGGCGCTAACTTGCGCCAGTTTTTCTTGCCAATAGGCTAGGGTTTCTGGCGTGTCAAATTGTTGACGGTTTTCGCTAACGAATTCGGCAAACTGGTTGTTGATAACCAGACTATCGGCTTGGTTTTGTAGGCGCTGTTGGTAAGCAACGGTATGCAAAGTACCCTGAATAACCGCTGCATAACCGTCCAAAATCATGTGGTGCGCAGCCATGGTCATCCAGTAATGGTTATCTGCCAGTTTAATCAGGCGATAACTGGTTTGGATGGATTGTTCAACATCATAAGGGCGCGCTACCAAATCGTCTAAGCGCTGGCGGATTTGCGTCGGTGAAAGTTGCTCATGACTCCAATCAAGTAACGCGTAATCCATTGCTGCGTCAGGCTTAATGGCTAAGTAAGCCATGTCTTGCCAAGCTTGGGTATCGCTATAAATTTCAGCACGTAAAATATCGGCTTGTATGTGTATATCGGTCAATACGCCGCGCCACAAACGTTCATCAATAGCAAAAGGAATTTCTACCGCATAACCTAAGCTATTTTCCCGTGTATCGGGGCGTGCAAGGCTGGCGAGATAAATATCGCGTTGCATTAAGCTCAGCGGAATTAGTGCGCTGTACTGCGCTGGAACGTGTGGTTTTTCTAACTCAATTTGATAAAAACGGCTATGAATATTGCTGCGAATCAGCCTTAACAGATTTAAGAAATGCTGCCCCATACGTGCGATGGTATCGGCATGGAAAATATCGCTGTTATAGTCGATGCTAAAACCGCAGTCGCCGGCCATATCTAGAATATTAAATTGCAAATCGAAGCGCGATACCACGCTTTCATTGCCTAATAACTCAATTTGCACATCATCTAAAGCAGTAAACACCTTGGCTAAGCTATCAGGTGCGCTGGTCATCATGTTCAGGGCACACTGCACAATCGGCGTATAAGCCAAGTTGCGGCTAATTCCCAGCTCGTTAATCATCATATCGGCAGGAATATGCTCATGCGCAAACGCGTTCAGCGCAGTGTGTTTAATTTGTTGTAAAAACTCGGCAACAGAATAGTTGGCGGATAAATCACCGCGAATAATCAAGGCGTTAATAAAGAAGCCGACCAGATTTTCTGTACCCGCTTGGCTGCGTCCCGCTAGTGGAATGCCTACGCAAATATCGCTACTACGGCTGTATTTGGCTAACAGGATTTGCATCGCCGTCATCATCAGCATAAACAAGGTTGCGCCTTGCGCTTGCGCGATGGCACGCAAGTCATCAATGAGGTCTTGTTCGATAGCGATTTTTAACTCTTGCCCAACAAAGCGTTGTACGGGGGGGCGTGGTTTATCCAACGGTAAGGGCAATAGAATAGGCGCGTCTGCTAGTTGCTTTTTCCAAAACGCGATTTGCTGCGCCAGCACGTCACCCTGTAAGTAATGGCGTTGCCAGTGGGCAAAATCAGCATATTGCACCGTTAATTCAGGCAGTAATAAAGGCAAGCCTTTAGCGAAATGCGCGTACAGCGCTGCTAGCTCTTTAATCACAATTTGCACTGACAAACCGTCAGAAATAATGTGATGCATATTAATTAGCAATACATGATTGTTCGGCTCGCGCTGCACTAAGGTGGCTTTAAATAAATCATCTTTTGCTAAGTCAAACACTTGATTGGCATGTTGGTGAATTTGCTGCTGTAACTCCGCTTCGTTTGATGCGCTGGTTTTGATTAACGGGAAAGATTGTTCTGCGCTAATTTGTAATACAGGTTCACCATTTATCGCGACAAAACGACTGCGCAGAGCTTCTTGGCGTTGCCAGAGCGCGTCAAAAGCCTGTTCTAATGCTGCAATGTCCAATGCGCCGCGCAAGGTTAACGCAATTGGCATATTGTAAACCGTGCTTTGTTTATCCAGTTGCGCTAAGAACCATAAACGCTGTTGGGCAAAAGACAACGCGAGATTTTGTTCGCGGCTTACCGTGGTAATAGCAGGTAATTGGGTTTGCCCCATGCCGCTTTCAATCGCGGCGGCTAATTGGCTAATGGTGTTGTGTTCGAACAGCACTTTAACGGGCAAATGCGTTGCTAACGCTTGGTTTATATCGGCTAGTACGCGCACCGCAAGTAATGAATGCCCGCCTAAATCGAAGAAATTATCGTGAATGCCGACTTGTTCTACGGGCAGGTGTTGTTGCCAGATGGTGGCTAATTGCTGCTGCAAGGCAGTTTCAGGCGCAACAAAGCTCAACGTCAAACGAGGGCGCTCAATCG
>CAZMQC010000123.1:0-4922 GCA_964568295.1 uncultured Spongiibacteraceae bacterium
ACTTCAAACAAGCCCGCAGCTCCCATACCGCCACCGATACACATAGTAACAACAACATATTTAACGCCGCGACGACGGCCTTCTAATAACGCATGCCCCACCATACGCGCGCCCGACATACCGAATGGGTGACCAATCGAAATCGCGCCGCCGTTGACGTTCATTTTGTTAATATCAATGCCTAGTTGCTGTTGGCAATAAATCACTTGGCAAGCAAACGCTTCGTTTAATTCCCACAAGCCAATATCGTCCACTTTCAAGCCATGGCGTTTTAACAACTTAGGAATTGCGTAAACAGGACCAATACCCATTTCGTCTGCTTTACAGCCTGCAACCGCAACGCCACGGTAGTAACCTAATGGTTTCAAACCTAATTGCGCTGCCATTTTAGCTTCCATTAATAAAGAAGCTGACGCACCATCAGAAAGCTGTGAAGCGTTACCTGCGGTAATAAATTTACCTTCTTTTACCCACTGACCGTCTTTAAAAACTGGCTCTAAGCCCGCCAAGCTTTCTAAAGTGGTTGATGCACGGTTACATTCGTCTTTATCAACGATTACGTCTTTAAACGTGGTTTCTTTGGTTTCTTTATTAAACACTGACATCGTTGCTTTCATCGGCACAATTTCAGCGTCAAATGTACCGTTAGCTTGCGCTGCTGCGGTACGTTGTTGGCTTAATAACGAATATTCGTCTTGCGCTTCACGCGAAATATTGTAACGCGCAGAAACGATTTCAGCGGTTTCAATCATCGGAATATAAGCGGTTGGATCAATCGCTTTAACCACTTCTGATTGCGCGCGGTAAGTGTTTTTGTATTTGTTTTGCGTTAAAGAAATCGACTCAACGCCGCCTGCAACCGCTACATCATACTCATCACACATAATGCTTTTGGCAGCAGTTGCAATAGTCATCAAGCCTGATGAACATTGACGCTCCATTGCCATACCCGCTGTGGTATCAGGCAAGCCGCCAGCAATCGCACATAGACGACCTAAGTTATAGGCTTGCGTACCTTGTTGCGCTGCCGCACCAAAAATACAGTCTTCAACCAATTTAGGATCAATACCTGCTTTTTCAACCACAGCGCGAACTACATGGCCGCCCATTGCTGGTGCTTCGGTATCGTTAAACGAACCACGGAACGATTTTGCCAAACCTGTACGCGCGGTACTTACAATAACTGCTTCTCTCATAATTTAACTCCTCGGTTTAAATCAAATAACTTAATCAATTAAGCGCGTTGTGATGATGTAGAAATCACTTCGCCAGTCAAATACGACGAATAATCGGATGCCAAGAACATCATCACGTTCGCCACTTCCCATACCTCAGCGGCACGACCAAACGCTTCTTTGCTTTCTAATTCTGCCAATAATTCAGCAGGCGCTGATTTACGCAACATCGGGTGCATCGCAATCGACGGTGCAACGGCATTAATTCGGATATTAAACTCCGCCGCCTCAACCGCTGCACAACGGGTTAACGCCATAACGCCCGCTTTTGCCGCTGCATAGTGCGCTTGTTCTTTTTGTGCGCGCCAGCCCAATACTGATGCATTATTCACAATCACGCCGCCTTTATTACGATCGCGCATCACTTTCATCATGTGGCGCGTCATACGCATAGTGCCGTACAACGTCACTTGAATAACTTTATCCCACTCAGCATCGTCCATTTCAACCAATAGTTTAGAAGTACCTAAACCGGCGTTATTGATTAAGATGTCGGTTCCGCCCAATTTTTCTTCGGCGAAAGCGATTAAATCCTGCACTTCTTGTTCGTCGGTAACGTTACACAATTTACCCCAAACGTTTTCTTTACCCGTTAGCTCGCGTAACTCATCAACTGATTTTTGCAAACGTCCTTCGTGTACGTCAGAGATAACAATCGCACGACAGCCTTCTTCAATCGCACGTTTCGCCGCTGCGCCACCAATGCCCGCGCCCGCAGCCGCAGTAATCAATACTGACTTATCTTTAATTAAGCCATGCCCTTGCACATATTCTGGATTTTTTAAATCAATCATTTCAAAGCCTTATCAGTTAAACTTTAATCGTTACTTTAGGTTCTTTAGGCATTCCTAAGCCGCGCTCAGCAATAATATTACGCTGAATTTCGTTGGTACCGCCGTAAATCGTATCGGAACGCACAAACAAATACATGGATTGCAAACGGCTTAATTGGTAAGGACCCGCTTCTAAAATTTCCGCTTCAGCGCCCATTACGTCCATCGCCAACTCACCTAAATCACGGTGCCAAGTCGCCCAATATAATTTGTACATCAGCGCTTCTTTTTGCAAACTACCGTCATTCACGCCTGACAAAGTACGCATGGAGTTATAACGCATGATTTTTAAACCTTCATGCGCTTTAGCAATGCGTTGACGAATCACTGGATCATTCGCCGCGCCATTTTGCTTAGCGATAGCAATAACGTCGTTCAACTCGTTTTGGAACAACATTTGTTGTCCTAGTGTTGAAACGCCGCGCTCAAAGCCTAATAAGCCCATTGCCACTTTCCAGCCATCGCCCGGTTCACCAACAATATCGCTGGCATCACATTCCGCATCATCGAAAAACACTTCGTTAAATTCAGACGTACCTGTGATTTGCTGAATAGGACGCACTTCAACGCCCGGCTGATCCATTTTGACCAAGAAAAAGCCTAAGCCTTTATGCGCAACTGAATCAGGGTCGGTACGGGCAATCACAAAGCAATAATCCGACTCATGCGCTAATGAAGTCCAAACTTTTTGCCCGTTAATAATCCACTTGCCTTTTGCTTCATCAAAACGCGCTTTGGTTTTCACGTTAGCTAAGTCCGAACCTGCGCCTGGCTCTGAATAGCCTTGGCACCATAGTTCAGTACCAGCAACAATACCGGGCAAATACTTTTTCTTTTGCTGCTCACTACCAAAAGCAATGATGGTGGGGCCTGCAAGACCCTCGCCAATATGCCCAACACGCCCTGGTGCACCTGCTCTTGCGTATTCTTCAAAGAAAATTACTTGCTGCTCCATGGATAAACCACGGCCGCCGTGTTCTTTAGGCCAACCCACGCAAGTCCAACCGCCTTCAGCTAGTTTTTGCTCCCATTGCTTACGCTCTTCAGGGAACATATGTTCGTCACCAGGGCCGCCACGGAATTTTAATTGAGCAAATTCACCGACTAAGTTGTCTTTCAACCAACCCGCAATTTCTTGGCGGAATTGTTCATCTTCTGCACTAAAACGTAATTTCATTACAGGCCTCCGTCCAATAAAAGCTGCGCTAAGCGCTCGCGGTGATAAGCTGAATTACCTAAGTAATGCTCTGATGCTTTGGCGCGTTTGAAGTATAAATGCACATCATACTCCCAAGTAAAACCGACGCCGCCGTGCAACTGAATCGCATCGCCTGCGTTTTTAAAATACGCTTCAGAAGCGCTAGCTTTAGCAATAGACGCCGCTTCTTTTAGCTCAGCCGCCAGCGGACCGTTTTCTAATTTCTCTTGCGCAACACAAGCCGCGTAATAAACCGCACTACGCGCCGCTTCTGCACGTGTCATCATATCGGCTGCCTGATGTTTAACCGACTGAAAACTAGCGATAGGACGGTTAAACTGCACGCGCTCTTTGGTATAAGCTACGGTTTTTTCTAATACTTCATGTGCGCCGCCCACTTGCTCAGCGGCTAAACAAATAGTGGCTAAATCTAAAATATCCGCCAAGGTTTGCTCTGCTTGGCTTTGCAATAAGGCGTCTGCGCTCACTTGCACATTGCTTAGTACAATTTGTGCTTGCTTGCGAGTTTGGTCAACGGTTGGCAGCCAAGTACGAGTAACGCCTTCAGTATCGCTAGGCAATAAAAACAAAGCTACGCCCTGCTCGCCTTTGGCAGCAACTACTAAATAATCGGCGGTATGCCCGTCAATCACGTAACGATATTCGCCGTTTAAAACATAATTATCGCCCTGCTTGCTATAACTTGCGCTGACCGCGTTAGCATCCCATTGGCTGCTGTTGGTAAACGCCATGGCTGCGGTTTTGCCAGCTAAAACATCGGTAAAAAATTGCTCTTGCTGGCTGGCATTACCCGCCAATAAAACGGCGGTCGAACTTAGGCAAACGGTTGAAAAATAAGGCGCACAAACAACAAAACGCCCCATTTGCTCCATGACTGCAACCAACTCAACAAAGCCTAGTCCCATGCCACCAAAGGCTTCGGGCACAGTAATTGCCTGTAAATAAAGTTCTTCACACAACGATTGCCACAATGCGTTGTCATAACCTTGCTCAGTAGCCATTGCCGCACGCACCGCTTCAGAGCCAGATACATCGGCAAAGAAGCTTTCGGCTGTGGACTGGATCATTTGCTGTTCTTCGGTGAAGGCAAATTCCATCAACAAATCCCCACGGTTTAAATTGAGAATGAAGGCAAGCAATTTGCTTTGCCCATACGTAAAAAAGGCGTTATTGTAGCACTGTTAGCGTTAAGCGGCACGATTTTATCCGTTTAACAACACGTCTTCCGACAAAATCAGGTATGAATATGTTACAAAACAATGCGATTTTATCCCGCACTTGGTTGTGGTTGTTTGGTCTTGCAGCCGTTGTTGTGATTATGGCAGGATTAAAAGCAATTAGTCAGATTATTACGCCATTTATGCTTGCGGCATTTCTGATGATTATCTGTTTGCCGCCTTTAACGTGGATGCAGCGCAAAGGCGTACCGAATTTTATTTCTATCTTATTGCTATTTTGCACGGTCGGTTTTTCGTTTTTCTTGTTATTTTTAGCCTTGAAAGAAGCGGCTGAAAGCTTGGTGCATCAAGCACCCGCCTATCAAGCAAAATTTGCGGCACAGCTTGTGCAATTACAAGTTTTTGCTCAAGAGCACGGCGTACCCGCTGAAATGATCCCAACCGCCATTCCGCTACC
>CAZMQC010000124.1:0-3645 GCA_964568295.1 uncultured Spongiibacteraceae bacterium
AACGATCAACCACCTCTGCTTGTAGCATAAAGTGCATATCTTGCACTTGTTGTTGATAACTGAGTAAGTGGAAAATCAGCGGTGTTGAAATATTGTAGGGCAGATTGCCAACAATACGCAGTGCTTTGCCTGCTTGTAAAAGTGTCGCAAAATCAAAGGCTAGGGCATCGGCTTCGTGAATAATTAAGCCTTTGTCGCCCAATGTTTGTTGCAGATTAGGAATTAAATCGCGGTCCAGCTCAACGGCGTGCAAGGTCGTAAGTTTATTTAACAGCGGGGCGGTTAATGCGGCTTGCCCTGGACCAATTTCTACCATTAAATCATCGGGCTTAGGCGCGATGGCTTTAACAATTTTGTCGATAATGCCTTGGTCATGTAAGAAGTTTTGCCCAAAGCGTTTACGCGGAATGTGTTTATCGGACATGATTTTCAGCCATTTGTAGCGCGATAGTTAAAGCCGTTTTTAAGCTGCCAACGTCGATATTGCCTGTACCTGCTAAATCTAACGCAGTGCCGTGGTCAACCGAAGTGCGAATAATTGGCAAGCCTAAAGTAATATTGGCCGCGCGCCCAAAGCCTTGGTATTTCAATACGGGCAAACCTTGGTCATGATACATCGCTAACACCGCATCAGCCTGTTGCAAATGTTTAGGGGTAAACAGCGTATCCGCCGGCAAGGGACCTTGTAGCTGCATGCCTTGTTGGCGCAAGGTATTTAATACGGGGATAATCGTGTCGATTTCCTCATGCCCCAAATGCCCACCTTCGCCCGCATGAGGATTTAAGCCAGCGACCAAAATACGCGGCTGCTTGATGCCCCAAAATTGTTGCAAATCGTGGTGCAAAATATGGATAACATCGGTTAATAGTTCAGTAGTAATCGCTGCGGCTACATCTTTGAGTGGTAAATGCGTGGTGGCAAGTGCTACACGCAGTTCCTCGGTAGCCAACATCATCACCACTTGTTTGGTATGCGTGTGTTCAGCGAGGTATTCGGTATGCCCGGTAAAGGCAATGCCTGCGTCATTAATCACTGATTTTTGTACGGGCGCGGTTAGCATGGCATCGAACTGCTTGTCCAAGCAACCTTGAATAGCCGCATCGAGTAGCCTCAGAACATATTGAGCGTTGGCGCTATTAAGTTGCCCCGCAATCACTGGCGCATCGGTAGCAATGGGCAAAATTTTAATCACGCCTGCGCGATTACAGCTTGCTGCTTGCTGCGCATCAAAGCTTTGCAGTTCAATGTTTAAGCCAAGTTGCTTAGCGCGCTGTTTAATTAACGTTGGGCAGACTAGGGTAATCACTTCGCAGCTTAAATCTTGTTGCGCGAGTAAAATAGCAAGGTCGGGACCGATACCAGCGGGTTCGCCCGACGTTAAAGCAATACGTTTGATGGTCATAACAGCGCCTATTTTATTTCTACAAACACTTCATCACGGATTTTAGCCAGCCATGCTTCCAGTTCATCGTGGAATTTTTTCTCAAAAATCGCGTTACGCGCCTGCATTTTCCAATTTTCTTGGGTTAAGTCGTGTTGGCGCTCGCCGAGTTTTTGAATGATGTGCCAGCCGAATTGTGATTTGATCGGGCGACTAATGTCGTTGATAGCAAGGGCGTGTAAAGTTTGTTCGAACTCTGGCACAAATTGCCCCGGCCCCGTCCAACCTAAATCGCCGCCTTGCAGCGCCGAGCCTTTGTCTTCTGAATATTCTTTGGCTAACAAAGTAAAGTCATCGCCTTGCAAAATCTTTTCATAAAGTTGAGTAGCAAGTTTCAAACTTTGCTCCTCGTTACGCACCTCAGACGGCATAATCAAAATATGTCGCGCATGGGTTTGTTCAACAATATGGTTGCCGCCAGTTTTTTCGGCGAGGCGTAATAAGTGCCAACCTGCGCCTGAACGGATGGGGTCTGAAATCTCGCCAGCTTCCATGGTTTTAGTTTGTTCAATGAATAACGAGGGCAAGTCATCTAAGCTTTGCCATGCGAAATCTTGCCCGCGAATTGCATAGCCATTGACAGTTTTGCCTTGAATGAGCTCGGCAAAGGATAGTTGGTTTTGTAGTACTTGGTGACGAATTTGTTGTAGTGCTTGCTTGGCTTTTTGTTCTTCGGCTTGCGTGGCGCTTTCATCAACCGTTAATAGAACGTGTTGTGCGTGGTAGCGTGTTGCGGTTAAACGTGCGCCTTCGGCAGACGCAAGATAGTTGGCAACTTCGTGTTCGGTGATTTGAATGCGGTGCTGTAAATTGCCTTGTTGTACCTGCTGAATGGTTAGCTCATTGCGCACTTGATCGCGCAGCTTATTGTAATCTAAACCGCTGCTGTGTAATTGATCGCGAAATTCGGCAAGACCTAAGCCATTTTTTTGCGCAATGGAAGTCATGGCTTGGTTAAGCTGATCATCATTGATTTTAATGCCTGCGCGCTTAGCCATTTCCATCTGGATTTTTTCTAAAATTAAGCTGTTTAAGACCTGCGTTTGGATTTCTTCTTCGCTGGGTAGCTCAATGTTAGCGGCGTGTTGCGCTAAATTATTTTTAGCCATGGCGATTTTTTCATCGAACTCAGATTGAGTAATCACCGATTCATCCACAATCGCAATCACCTTGTCGATGAGTCGGTATTCTGCAAAAGCCAAAGTGCTAACAAAAAAACTAGCAGTTAGAAAAAGTCGAGAGAAAAGAGAGTAGTGCATTAGTTAAAACCTTGGATGCGTTCTTTTAATAGGCGGCTGATAATGTCTGAGATGCCGCCCAAGCCTTTTAATTCAAATTGGATGAACCAATAATTGCGATAAATAGTTTTTGCGGTTTCATCGACGCGGCTATTGCCTGAAAATGTTTTACGTTCGCGTTTATATGCGAACATCACTGACCAACAACAGCTTTCATAACGAGCGCCGGTGATATTTTCAATTAATTCGCTGTTGGTTATATCGTATTGAGCGCTGGCATACAAATCCCATTCGGTAGAAACAGGTAGATAAAAAGAGCCGTCGAGTTGTTGAATGCTTCGTTGAAAAGAACGGCCGTTGCTATCTAAAATTTGCGGCTGAAATTGATAGCGATAGCTAATATTGGCAATGGATTTTTCTTGGTTGTTAAAGTGGTAGCCAACGCTTGCCTCGCTAAAACGGTTGGTTGTTGGATCAAAAATCAAATCGTTGTGTACTTGCTGTGAGGGGCTTGGATACCAGTTACTTTGCAAGACAATGTCGGAGTAATCACGATAATAGGTTTTATCAACTTGGCGATTTAATTGTTTTTTGCGTTTAAGTTCAGCGTGGCTTTCTGTGCCAGTAATGGTTTGCAAGGTTTGGTCGCTAATAAAAGGACTGATTTTTCTGTCTTGAAAAAACAAGGTTTGACCAACGCCAATATCGAACACAGCTTGACCGTTAATATACCAAGTGTTTTCTAAACCAAGACTGAGCTGGTTGGCATCGTCAATGCGGTCGTAGCCTGACATTCGACCTTCGCGCCACAATTGTTGGTAACTGAAATCCATTAATTTGGTAGCAAAGTTGGGTAAGTGGCTTTGGTCGCGATAGTGCGCGTAATAATAAAACAAACGTGGGGTTAAAATGCTGCTGCTATTGCCTTGATTGCGCTCAAAATACAGCTTGGCATCAAGACTAAA
>CAZMQC010000124.1:3745-4918 GCA_964568295.1 uncultured Spongiibacteraceae bacterium
CTGCCTAAGATTTGCCAGTCGCTATACCGTTGTTTGTAACGCCCTTCGAGGTTGTGTAGATAGCCGTTAGTGCTTAGCACACGCGGCGTATAAGTCATGTCGTAGTTGGGCGCTAGGTTAAGGTAGATAGGCAAGGCAACGTCAATGTAGCTTTTGCCACCACTAATCGCTGGCCATAACACGCCTGTTTTGCGACGGTCATCAATGGGAAAGTTCAAATAAGGGATATACGCAACGGGGACTTTATGTACTTTAAAAGTAGCAGAGCGCAAGGTTCCCCAGCCTTTGTTACGATCGAGTTCAATGGATTTGGCTTGAAAAAGCCACGTTTCATTGTTTTCGGGACATAAAGAGAAGCTAGATTGGTTGAGCACAATGGCTAGATTGTTATCGCTATTGTCGATGCTGATTTGTTTGGAATAGCCGCGCGCTTGTTGTTCATGTAATAGGTAGCGGGCATTAGATAATTCACTGCGTTGATCGCGATTGTTAATAGTGGCTTGGTCGGCGGTAAAGAGTAAACCTGGCTCGCGAATATGAATATTGCCATCGAGTAGGTTAATACCTTGCTCGTTATCGAGTATGATCTTATCGCAGCTAATACGGCGCGGGCCTTGATAAATGCTAACATCACCTTGCAGAATAAGCCGCCCTAACTCGTCTTGTTGTAATGAATCTGCGCTTAAAAACGTTTGCGCTGTATCAGCGTTTTGGTGTTTTTCGACGTTAGGATTGTCGGGTGCTTGATAATAACCGTGGCAGTGATTTAAATCTTTTGCTTCGACCCAATCCATGGATTGTAAAGCGCTTTGTTTGGCAACTTGCATCGCGTGTTGCAATTGCTCAGCGCTGGCTTGTTCTTGTTCGGTTGATTGGGTTTCTGCAGGCGGAGCAGGGCATAAAACATCGCGCGCGTGGGTGTTTGCGCCCACAAGGCAAAGAAAGCTAATAAAATAGGCTTTAAACAGTTTTGGCATCAGTGCAAGTTCAAGATTACAATGGGCTTTCTTGTGCGTCTTTAAAAGCTAGGCAATATAGCATATCTCAGCCTAAACCTTTATGAGAAAGCCAAAATTTTACTAATTAATCGTTGTAAGAATAATTCATGAGTGCATTTGAAGCGTTAAAACCTTGGGTAGCTGGACAATTGGGCTGCGCTATCGAACAATTACA
>CAZMQC010000125.1:0-4896 GCA_964568295.1 uncultured Spongiibacteraceae bacterium
TAAAATTAAGTTGTAAATATGCCCTCTTTAAAAATCTTTCGCTGCGCATTTGCCGCCGTTGCTTGTTTATTATTATCGCTTTCTACCTTTGCCCAAGAATACACCTTTGAACAAGCGAAAAATGCCTTACGCAAATCGGTTTATCACGACCAATTCAACCAAGCGCAAGGAACCTTGTATTGCGGCTGCCAGTGGCAATGGGCAGGCAAAACGGGCGGGCGGGTTGATTTAGCCTCTTGCGGTTATCAAGTCAGAAAAAACAAAACACGCGCCGAACGTACCGAGTGGGAGCATGTCGTACCCGCTTGGGTGATGGGGCATCAGCGCCAATGCTGGCAAAACGGCGGACGCAACAACTGCCGCGATACCGATCCAGTATTTAAGTACATGGAAGGTGATTTATTTAACCTCACAATAGCCATTGGCGAGGTGAACGGCGACCGCTCCAACTACAACTATGGCGTGGTGAATAGCAAAGAACCCATGTATGGACAATGCACTTCAAAAGTGGATTTTAAACAACGCGTTTTTGAGCCGCGTAACGAAGTCAAAGGCCAGGTCGCACGCATCTATTTCTATATGTTTGATCGCTACAACTTAAATATGAGCCGCCAACAGCAACAATTATTAATGGCGTGGGACAAAATGTACCCCGTTAATCAATGGGAAATTGAACGCAACAAACGCATCAGCGCTTTAACAGGCCATAGCAATCTATTTGTAACTGGCGAGCGCCAGTGGAAGTTGGGGCATAAAAATTCGGGGGATGGCATTAAAGCAATCAGCGGCAAATAAAAAAGCCCCCAGAGCCGTTTAAACTCTGGGGGCTTGCAAGCCTTACAACAGGTTTAGATTGACCACATGCCGTTGATATAGGTTAACGCTGCTGCGACAACTCCAACGACAACAAGTACACCAAGCAAAATCATCACGCGCCCTTTGCTTTTCTCGTCCATAAAAATACGTTCAGAGCCGCTAGGCAAATGCGCCAACTGCGTTAAGCGTGTACCAAACGGAATATCAATGCCCGCCTTAGTATTCACCGCCCAGCCATTGGCATCAAGGATTGGCCCTAAGTTTCGACGACGTAATTTAAACCATGCCATTAACATCGAAGGCCCTGAAATCATCAAGATAACGCCAATAAACACTAACGGCCATTGCCACCATTCTAGTGCGCGTAAGCCGCCCATTAATGATGCC
The DNA here is from genome assembly GCA_964568295.1 of uncultured Spongiibacteraceae bacterium. Classification (GTDB taxonomy): domain Bacteria; phylum Pseudomonadota; class Gammaproteobacteria; order Pseudomonadales; family DT-91; genus DATCSZ01. The sequence continues at coordinate 1,204 of CAZMQC010000125.1, forward strand.
AACGCGGTACCTAAAGCCGCCATTGCCAAACCAATTGCAGCAAAAATACCGGCAAACTTGCCAATATCAAATGCCGACGCCGCTTCGCTATCCGCGCCCTCGTTAACAGTACTGGTGGCTTTGCTCACCACCTCTGAATCGCGGCTTGCGGCAAAATCTTGGATTTTTTCAGAAATAAACGTCGCAATACGGCGATAAGGTGTCCAAAACGCTTCGCGAATACTAATCGGGTTGGTTAACACTTTAACCACAGTCGCATCCCAGTCATTACCTTGACGATCATAAAATAGACCATTGCGCCCTACCACCAAACCGCCTTCGCTGCCCGCAGTTATCGCTGCAACAATATTCATGGTTTCTTTATTTTTCACTGGCTGACCGCGACGAGTACAAGTACAGTACAACAAGTAGTTATTACTATTAGTCGCAACCGCAGCATGAGCATCCACATCTTTAACTTCGACGGTTAAATCGCAGCTTTTGCCATCAATATACAATGTACCCGCTTGGAAAATCGCTTTTCTTTCTTGTTGATAAAAATCTTGGAAAGACAAAAAGTTTTTCAACAACTGCAATAAATCACGTTGGCAACGTAACAGTTTATCTAAATCCAACAAGCCGTTGGCTTCTTCAGCCACCGCTTCGTCTTGTTTAACCAATTCCAATAACTGCTCTTGTGCAGTTGTACCCGCCAATTCAACAATACGATCAACCGATAAATGCGCAAGAATAGCTGCTTCCGGTTTACTTGAAAGCCAAGCAAAATAACTGTCAAATGCAGCTTTAAGTTGCGTCCACTGCTCTTTGCTCAAGGTTTCTATTTCGCCTAACAAGGGAGCAACAACCGCTTGACGGAATGCCGCAACCGCTTGACTCCAAGCAGGGTTCAAACCTTTGGTTAACGGTAATTGCGCCTCAGCGCTGACTTTCGCTAATGGCAAAGGTTTAAGCTCGGTGGTATCGGCAAGGCTTAATGCCGAAAGGCGAATTAATTCAGCTTCTTCGCCGTTAATAAGCTGGGCTGCACGCTGATCAAATGCAACCAGTTCTACGCGGGTAAAGTAATCATCAATTTTTTCACGCAGAGCTTGCAAACTCGCGGCGGCATCAGCCGTTTCTTCGGTTAATGCGGCTAAGTTGGCTGCTTGCGATTGCGATTGCCATGCAGATACTTGCTGCACTTGCTCAAAAAACGCATTAATGGTATCGGCTGAAATCGCGTCTTCACCGCTTCTATCGGTTTCTGCGCCCATACAAGCGATAATATCGTTAATGGTTGCCTTTAATGCTTCATCGTTGGTCAACGTGGCATGAATCAAGCCATCGCCATTAGGCAGTTCAGCAGGAAATAATACGCTTAAATCATCGGTATCATCAGCGCTCAAGCCTTCATTTTCAGCACGTCCTAACACCGCTAATAACCGCTTAGCGGTTGCCGCTAATTTCTCGCCCTCTTCATTTTTGGCAAAATCCGCCAAAGTCACTGCGCTTTTTTCAAAAAGTAAATGTTGATTGGCTAAACGCTCTAATACCCAATCAATGGTGCTTAAAATTTCTGGCGCACGAATACGGCCATCTTTATTTTGGTCAATATAGCTCAAAAGGCGTGCATCGAACTCTAAACCATCGGTCGGACAAGCAAGGCTCGCCCATAGCTTTTGGTCTAAGTGACGCAGTTTGGCTAAGTCCTCTGGCTTGTCTAATAAAACCTGCTCAAAACCGCCAATACTAAAAAAACGCCAATGATGATTTGCCTGCTCAGACATGCTGACTCCTTAACACCGATTGATAAAAACGCTCATTGTATAACCACGGACAAATTCTGTTAAGTGTAAAAAAGCTTCATCAAACAAAAGCTTAATCATCTTTTACACCAATCAATTCAACAAACCGTGGCATAATGTCCGCCATTGAATGTTTTACTCAATGGACTGCTATGACAACCTCGCTCGATATTCTGCAACATACATTTGGCTATGCTAGTTTTCGTGGGCAACAGCAAGCGATTATTGATGAGCTTGTTGCTGGCCGTAACGCCTTGGTGATTATGCCAACTGGCGGCGGCAAATCACTGTGCTATCAAATTCCCGCTTTACTGCGCCGTGGTGTTGGCGTGGTGATTTCGCCATTAATTGCTTTAATGCAAGACCAAGTTAATGCCCTAACTCAGTTGAATATTCGTGCTAATTTTTTAAATTCCAGTCAGTCTTTGCAAGAGCAACGTGCGATTGAGCAACAGCTCCGCCGTGGCGAATTAGACTTGCTCTATATTGCGCCCGAACGATTAAGCCAGGTGCATTGCCAACAGTTATTGCAATCGGTGGATGTTGCGTTATTTGCTATTGACGAAGCGCACTGTGTTTCACAATGGGGGCATGATTTTCGTAGCGATTATTTGCAACTGGGTATGTTGGCGCAGTTATTTCCGCAGGTTCCGCGCATTGCTTTAACCGCTACCGCCGATAAAACCACTCAAGCCGAAATCGCTGAACGCTTATTTTTACAAGATGCTCAGTTATTTATCAGTGGCTTTGATCGCCCCAACATTCAATACCGCATCACGGCCAAAAATAATGCGCGCCAGCAATTATTGCAGTTTATTCGTAGCGAACACCGTAATGATTGTGGCATTGTTTATTGCTTATCGCGCAAACGCGTCGATGATACAGCAGCTTGGCTCGTTGAACGCGGCTTTAACGCGCTGCCCTATCATGCGGGCTTAGATAGCCAAACCCGCGAGGCGAATCAACGACGTTTTCTCCATGAAGATGGCATTATTATGGTAGCCACCGTTGCCTTTGGTATGGGGATTGATAAACCCGACGTGCGCTTTGTTGCGCATATCGACCTACCTAAAAGTATTGAAGCTTATTATCAGGAAACAGGTCGCGCGGGGCGAGACGGGCAAGCTTCAACTGCTTGGATGGCGTACGGCTTGCAAGATGTGATTCAACTGCGGCAAATGCTCGACAGCAGCGAAGGCAATGAGGATTTTAAACGCATTGAGCGTTATCGTTTAGACGCCATGCTGGGGCTGTGCGAAATCACATCTTGTCGGCGTAAAACCTTATTGCATTACTTTGGCGAACAAGCGCCTGACTACTGCGGCAACTGCGATGCCTGCTTATTTCCGCAGCAAAGCTGGGACGGGACAGTAGTTGCGCAAAAAGCCCTATCCTGTATTTATCGTACGGGGCAACGCTTTGGTGTTAGTCATATTATTGATGTATTGCGCGGCAAATTGACCGATAAAGTCACGCAGTTTTCCCATCAGCAACTATCCACCTTCGGTATTGGTACTGAACTGGATGAAAAACAATGGCGCAGCGTGTTTCGCCAATTGGTTGCGCGCGGCTACATTTATTCAGATATGCAGCGATTTGGCGCATTGTCGTTAAGCGAAAGTTGTCGTCCAATTTTACGCGGCGAACAAATCTTATTGCTACGCAAAGACCAAGCAGAAAAACCACTTTATCAAAACCGTAAACAAGATAAGCATTGGCAAAAAGAACAAGACAAACGGCTGTGGCAAGCGCTGCGTCAATGCCGCAAACAACTTGCCGATGAGTATGGTATTCCTGCTTATCAGGTGTTTGGTGATGCAACCTTAATGGATATGATGGAGCAACGCCCCTTACGCTTAGATGATATGCTCAGCGTTCATGGTATTGGCGAGGCAAAACTGGAACGCTT
>CAZMQC010000126.1:0-4812 GCA_964568295.1 uncultured Spongiibacteraceae bacterium
ATTGTTTGTGGTGAAGCCACTTCACCGTTGATTGACAAACAACACGCGATTAAATTATTGGGCAATATGCACGGCGGCTATAACATCGAAACCTTGGTTGCTGCGCTTGATAATGCCGAACTAGCACCTTTAGCCGCGAACGAATTAAAACATACGTTATTAATGTTTGATGCGTTCCATGACGTTGAAGAAAAAGCCAAAGCAGGCAACCAGTACGCAAAAGAAGTTTTGCAAAGCTGGGCTGATGCCGAATGGTTTACTAGCCGTCCTAAACTTGCGGATAGCATCAAATTAGCGGTGTTTAAAGTTACTGGTGAAACCAATACCGACGATTTATCGCCTGCGCCTGATGCGTGGAGCCGTCCCGACATCCCTCTACACGCACTTGCCATGTACAAAATGGAACGCGAAGGTTTAACACCTGACGAACCAGGCGTAACCGGTCCAATGAAGCAAATTGAAGCCATCAAAAACAAAGGCTTACCCGTTGCTTTTGTGGGTGACGTAGTCGGTACAGGTTCATCACGTAAATCAGCAACCAACTCGGTGTTATGGTTCTTCGGCGACGACGTACCTGGCGTTCCCAACAAACGCGCAGGCGGTGTTTGTATCGGCGGTAAAGTTGCGCCTATTTTCTACAACACCATGGAAGATGCGGGCGCATTGGTTTTTGAAGCGCCAGTTGAAAAAATCAATATGGGCGACATCATCGAAGTACGCCCTTACGACGGTAAAATTTTAAGCGAAAGCGGCGAAGTTTTATCAGAATTTGAATTAAAGTCAGACGTTTTAATCGACGAAGTACAAGCTGGTGGTCGTATCAACTTGATTATCGGTCGTGGTTTAACCGCACGTGCGCGTGAATCATTGGGCTTGCCAGCAAGCGATCTATTCCGCCAAGTTGAAGCACCTAAAGATACTGGCAAAGGCTATACCTTAGCGCAAAAAATGGTCGGCAACGCGTGTGGCGTTAAAGGTGTTCGCCCAGGAACCTATTGCGAACCGAAAATGACGACGGTTGGTTCACAAGACACAACTGGCCCGATGACGCGCGACGAGCTAAAAGACCTTGCTTGTTTAGGTTTCTCAGCGGATTTGGTGATGCAGTCTTTCTGTCATACTGCGGCTTACCCAAAACCGATTGACGTTGAAATGCAACACACCATGCCTGATTTTATCCGTAACCGTGGCGGTGTTTCATTGCGCCCAGGCGACGGTATTATCCACTCATGGTTAAACCGTATGTTATTGCCTGATACCGTGGGTACTGGTGGCGACTCGCACACCCGTTTCCCAATCGGTATTTCATTCCCAGCAGGTTCTGGCTTGGTCGCTTTCGCAGCGGCAACAGGCGTTATGCCGTTGGATATGCCTGAATCGGTTTTGGTACGTTTTAAAGGTGAAATGCAACCGGGTATTACGTTACGTGATTTGGTACACGCAATCCCCTACTACGCTATTCAACAAGGTTTGTTAACTGTTGAGAAAAAAGGTAAGAAAAACATCTTCTCTGGTCGTATCTTGGAAGTTGAAGGTTTACCTGACTTAACGGTTGAGCAAGCGTTTGAAATTTCTGACGCATCAGCTGAACGTTCAGCAGCGGGTTGTACTATCGCATTGAGCGAAGCAACCATTAAAGAATACCTCGAATCTAACGTGGTATTGCTACGCTCTATGATTGCAGATGGCTACGGCGATATTCGTACCCTAGAACGTCGTGCAAGAAAAATGGAAGAATGGTTGAAAAATCCAAGCTTGATGAAAGCCGATGCCGATGCCGAATACGCTGCGGTGATTGAAATTGATCTAGCGGATATTAAAGAGCCGATTGTTTGTGCGCCAAACGATCCAGATGACGCACGTTTATTATCACAAGTAGCTGGCGATAAAGTTGACGAGGTGTTTATTGGTTCTTGTATGACCAATATCGGTCACTTCCGCGCAACAGGTAAATTGCTAGAAAACTACAAAGGCAATTTGAGCACACGCCTATGGCTTGCGCCGCCGACCAAAATGGACGAGCACCAATTACGTGAAGAAGGTTACTATAATATCTTCGGTCGTGCGGGTGCGCGTATGGAAGTACCAGGCTGTTCGTTGTGTATGGGTAACCAAGCGCGTGTTGCGGATAACGCAACCGTGCTTTCAACCTCAACCCGTAACTTCCCTAACCGTTTAGGTAATGGTGCCAATGTGTACCTAACTTCAGCGGAATTAGCGGCGGTTGGTGCAATTTTAGGCAAAATTCCAACGCCTGAAGAGTACCTTGCCTACGCGAAAAACATTGATTCAATGGCGTCAGATATTTATCGCTATTTGAACTTTGATCGCATGACCTCATTCCGTAAGAGCGCTGAAGAAGGTGCGCGTATTGCGGCGGTCAACATTGACGTGGTTAAAGACTAATTTAACCCTCGTTATCAAGGGCGCTCACACAGCGCCCTTTTTTATTTCATCTTATTTTTCTAATTACCAGAACAACCAAGCAAATAAGGTTAATACCACTATACAAAGCAGGTTCAGCCACAATCCCGCACGCATCATGGCTTTCTGCGGTACAAAACCACTACCAAACACAATCGCATTAGGCGGCGTTGCCACAGGCAACATAAACGCACAAGACGCACCTACAGCAATTAATACCGCAATCGCCACGGGATCGATGCCCAAGCTTGGCGCAATCCCAACAAATACTGGAACCAACAAAGCTGCACTGGCGGTATTACTAGCAAATTCAGTTAAAAACACCACAAAGGTCACAATCGCAACAATTGCCACCAACATACCAGCCGTTCCAATCCAACTACCTAAGGTTTGTGCTAAAAACAAGCTCGTACCTGTGGACTTTAAAACCGCACTTAAACACAAACCACCACCAAACAAAATTAAAACGCCCCAATCGGTGGTTTTCTCAATATCTTTCCATTCCACTACGCCAAACGCGCCCAGCGCCACTAACGCGGTTAGCGCAATTAAACTATCAAGCGAATCAATACCGCCCAACCACTGATTTAACGGTGCGCTAAAAATCCAACACAATACGGTTATGGCGAAGATTACCAAAGTTAGGATTTTATTTTTATCCCACTCAATCGCCACGGTTTGCGTGCGCACTTTATGGTTTAAGCTAGGACGAATAACCCAATACAACACCAACATTGCTAACGGCAATAAAATCAACGTCAGCGGCATGGCTTTTTGCATCCACTGCATAAATGTTAAGCCAGTTTCCGCCGCCGCAATTGCATTCGGCGGGCTGCCCACTAAGGTACCTATACCGCCAATACTGGAGCAGTAGGCAATCCCCAACAAAGTAAAAATCCATGTTTCATGTTGCTGCCCTTCTTCGATTTGATTTAATACACCCAGCGCCAACGGCAACATCATCGCTGCGGTAGCGGTATTACTAATCCACATCGACAGGCCCGCCGACACCGCAAACAACAAATAAATGGCAATATTCAAACGCCCTTTGGCAATACCCAACACCCAAGCTGCAATTGACTTATCCAAGCCCTGGCGATGCAAGGCCGAAGCCAAACCAAAACCACCTAAAAACAAGAAAATAATTGGGTCAGCAAAGTTTTTTAACGCTGAAGAAGTACTAATAACGCCCAAATTGATGGCAAGTACTGGCACGAGCAAGGCAGTAATGCTGATATGTATCGCCTCGGTTAACCATAAAACCGCAACAAAAAACAATAACGCCAAGCCTTTATTAACGTCAGCCTCAAACGGCTGCCAAAACAGCATGGCAGCAAATAGCAAACTATTGATCAAAACAATCCAACGCTTTGCAGTGATGCTACTCATAAGTCGCTCCTATTTCGCTTGCTGATAAAGTTTTGCGCCATCTGGTTGATGTTTAAAGCGTTTATGCAGCCACAAATATTGCTCAGGGTGCTTACGCACATAATGCTCTACCGTTTGATTAATCAATATCGCATCAGCTTCATCGTCTTTGGTCGGAAAGTTTTGCAAAGGCGCGCCAAATTCAATGCGGTACTGGCCGTTAGGCAAACGATAATGCGCGCATGGAACAACCTTAGCATTGCCCATTCTGGCGATACGACTGGTTGTAGTAATGGTTGCCGCAGTTTGTCCCATAAAAGGCACATAAACAGCCAAATCGCGTCCATAATCTTGGTCTGGCGCGTACCAAACCACTTCGCCTTTTTTCAAGCAACGCACCATTTGGCGCATATCTTGGCGGTCGATATTATGCACGTTTTGCCCGCGCCCCCAGGTAATGAGCCAGTCCATCACTGGATTATCATTCGGACGATACACCACATTAAAATCCAAAATACCGCCCAACAAACGGCTGGTTACATCAATGGTATTAAAGTGCATACCCAATAAAATCAAGCCTTGCCCAGAGGCAATGGCATCATCAACATGTTCACGCCCCACCACGGTTAAGCGCTTATTCAAATCAATGCGGCGGTTAAAGTAAGTGCCTGTAGTTTCAAATAACGCCTCAATTGCACTCACCACGCTGGCTTTCGCCAAGGCTCGCTGCTCTTTTTCACTTAGCTCTGGAAAACACAAACGCATATTCACCAGCACCACATTGCGGCGCGATGCGGCAAGATACCAAGCTAAATGTCCCACACCGCGCCCCAATGCTAGCAGCCAATTCCATGGCAACTGCCCAATCAGCCATAAAAAGCCAATGGCTAACCAGCTAGGCCACAAATACGGAGAAGATAGCGGTTTATTTTTTAATTGACTCATGCAAATTAAAGCTCTCGAATCCAAAATAACTCGTGCTTACGCACGGCTTTGCGTAGATATTCGTTGTCGCCTGTT
>CAZMQC010000127.1:0-4791 GCA_964568295.1 uncultured Spongiibacteraceae bacterium
GCTTTAGCCTCGCTTGCGGGGCCTAAAATACCGACTAACACATGGCGAATTTGCACTTTGCCGGCTTTAACCCATGCGTCCGCTTCGTCGCGGAATTTATGGCAGTAGCCGCAGCGCGGATCCATAAAGGCGTAAATAATCACCGGTGCGTCTTTTTTGCCGTCTAAAATCCAGTCGGCTTTTTCCAAGGCTGCCCAAGCTTCTTGCGTCATTGGTTCGACTACACGCTTTTGTAGCTCGTCTTCGGTTAAGTTATTGCCTTGTTCGTCAACCAATGTGCCGACTATTACGTGCTTTTTATCTGGCGATAAGTAAAGCGCTAGCGGTCTGCCCTGCGCGGTGGCGGCGTAGGTTACAATGCCACCAGCGGAAATAAACTGATCGCGTATCACAATACCTTGCTCGGTCAGGTTTTGTATTACGGCTGGGTAAGTTTTTGGCGCATCGGCAACGCTGGTTTGTGCAACTAAACCAAGTAAAGCGCTTGCTGCAAAAAGAGAAATTTTATTCATAAAACAGCCTAAAAATTAATGGGTATCCAGTAAAACCATCACGTCTCTTAGCAAGGTTTCTTTGGGCGTGGTGATTTTGATAACAAAATGCACAAAAGGTTCGTTCACCGCTTTGTTAGAACTGACCATAATCACCGCTTTGGCTTGGTCGGTTGATAGTAAGTTAAAGCGTAAATCGTGATGAAAATATTCTTGGTTAACCGCTAAGGCTTGATAGTCGGCCTGATTACCGATGCTGATTAGAACATCCTCTTGTTTCAGCCCATCAGAACCGAGTAATGGTAGTTCTAACACCAGTTTTTCACCAATGGCTGAATGCACGGTTGCATTACCAATGCCTAAAGCGAAACTCACATTGGCAATACAGCAAAGAATCATCAATAAAATGCGGCGCATGGCGGCTCCTCACTAGAAGTGTTGAATGTTATGGGCAAGGTTTCGATGCCTTAGCCTTTTAACCAGCGAACTAAGTCGCTAAAATACCTGATTTTTACCCATTTAGGAAATGAACATGACAGTTGTTTTTAAAAGCCCACACGATTTAGCTGCAAAACAAGGCGAAAGCTTGGGGCATACCGAGTGGTTAACGGTTGAGCAAGATCGTATTAATTTATTCGCCGATGCAACGGGCGATCACCAATGGATTCACGTTGATCCCGACAAAGCCAAAGACGGTCCATTTGGCGCATGTATTGCGCATGGCTATCTAACCTTGGCGCTGGTTAACTATTTCTTGCCACAATTAATTGATGTGCAAGGCATTAAAATGGGCGTTAACGTTGGGTTGGATAAAGTACGTTTTCCTATGGCGGTGACTGCAGGTTCACGTATTCGCGGTGTGGGCGAGATTGTTAGCGTGGAAGAGATTAAAGGCGCGATTCAGTCCGTGGTACGCGTAACGGTTGAAATCGAAGGACAAGATCGCCCAGCTTGCGTTGCGGACACGATTTCACGCTATTTCCCAGCGGAATAATCCATTTATGAAGCTCGCTAATGACTGGCGAGCTTTTTTATCATGCTGGGCGGTACATAACGGCAGGCAATAAACGGTTTTGTAAAAAACGACGTAATTGCTGCGAGTCGCGTTTAATCGGCCCAGGCATCATTAATAATGATAAAACCATACGTACGGTAAATTCCATTATCTCGATTAGCTCCTCATCGCTGATTTTACTATCGGCAAAAATCATCACAAACAAATCTAAACAAATCGCCTGACCTTCCGAATCGCTGAGCGCATCTTGGTTGATATAGCCAGATATATCGGCTTTGCTATCGCTTAATAGCGCAAGATAAGGCTCTTTCGGCAATTCTTCCAGCGAGAATATCACCGATTCTAATAAGCGATCTGCGCTATTGGAAAATAATTGCAGATGGTCTTTCAGGCGCTTAGCAAAAGAATAGCCCGATTGTAATAACGCGGTGCGAATAACATCATTGCGGTTGGGAAAGTAGCTATAAACCGTTGGGCGCGTCACGCCGGCTTGTTTGGCAATGTCATTTAAGCTGGTTTTTTCAATGCCCCATTGCTTTACGCAAGCAATTGCGGCGTCCAGTATTTTTTGTTGGGTTTCGTTAAATTCCATTGTAGATCAGCGTTTATCAGTTGAGGTTTGGGGTATTTTATCAGTAAAAAGTAAAAAAATTAATATTTACATATTTACAAAAAGTGTAAAGTTGCAAATAATAAAGCAAACTCACTCAACAGAATAACAAGTTATGAACGCAAAAACAGATTTTAAACAATATCAAGGCGGTCAAGAGCCACCAAAAATGAAAGGCGGTATTCCTTATATCGGTCATATTTTTTCATTCGCACCGAATCCTTATGCATTTGTGCAGCGCGTGCACGATGAATTAGGCGAAATAGGGCAGTTTACCTTGTTCGGCAAAACCATGGTGTTGCTAACTGGGGAAGCGGCTAGCGAATTGTTTTACCGCTCGCCCGATGAAATTTTAGACCAAGCACCTGCCTATAAAATGATGACGCCAGTGTTTGGCGAGGGTTTGGTGTTTGATGCGCCGATTGAGCGCAAAAACGAACAATTAAAAATGCTCATGCCATCGTTGCGTATGGAAGCCATGCGCGGACATTCTGGCAAAATTGTGTTTGAAGTAGAAGATATTTTAAAAACCTTAAACGATAGCGGTGAAATTGAATTGGTCGAATTTATGAAGCGTTTGACCATTAATACTGCAAGTCACTGTTTACTAGGGCGCGAGTTCCGTTATGAACTGAACGAAGAATTTGGCAAGATTTACCATGATTTAGAAAAAGGTGTAAACCCACTTGCTTTTAACTTCCCAAATTTACCGATTCCAGCATTCCGCAAACGTGATAAAGCGCGCGCAAGATTACAAGAATTGGTAGGCGAGATTATCAAAAAGCGCGAAACTCAAACTGAAAAGCCCGATGATATGTTCCAAAGCTTGATTGATATGCATTATGAAGACGGCACTAAGCTTTCGCATAATGAAATCACGGGCATGTTGATTGCAACCGTTTTTGCAGGGCATCACACCAGTTCGGGTACTGCGGCTTGGTTATTAATTGAGCTGTTAAGACACCCGCATTTATTGCGCGAAGTGCAAGAAGAACTCGATGATTTGTATGGTTCTGACGGTGAGGTGACTTTTGAAAGCTTGCGTCACGTACCTAAATTAGAAAATGTGTTAAAAGAAGTATTACGTTTGCACCCGCCATTAATTATTTTGATGCGCCAAGTGCAAGAAGATATTCATTTCAAAAACTACACCATTAAAAAAGGCATGTTTGTCTGGGCGACGCCGCCTGTGACGCATCGCATGGACGAGCATTTCCCAACGCCGCATAGCTTTGACGCAGAACGCTATTGCCCACATCGCGCCGAAGATAAAAATATTATGGCGTATCAGCCGTTTGGTGGTGGTAAGCACAAATGCGCAGGTAATAACTTCGCGTTGTTCCAGATTAAAGCGATTTTTGCGGTGTTATTACGTCGCTATCGTTTTGAATTGGTGGATAAACCAGAAACTTACGTGGACGATTACACACAGATGATTGTGCAACCGAAATCGCCTTGTAAAGTGCGTTATAAAAAACGCGATAAATCGGAATTTGCTAGTGAAAAAGGCAAAGTTACGCAGATTATTAAACCCAAAGGTTGCCCTGCGCACGTTCAGGCAGAACCTGCAAGCGAAGCGCCTGTTCAGCAAACTAAAACGGTGCGTGTTGTGGTTGATAGACAGCTTTGCCAAGGCCATGCGGTTTGTATGGGCGAGGCGCCAAAAATATTTAACGTCGATGATAAGAGTATCTTACACGTATTAAAAGAAGTGCCTTCGGAAGATGATATGGAAGCCGTGCAACGCGCGATAAAATACTGTCCTAATCAGGCATTATCCTTGTCGCAAGACTAACCATTTAATGCGCCATGGCCGCATGGCGCAAAAAATAACAATAAAAAGGTTCACTATGGAAACAAAATCTTTGTGGTTTTCGAGCAACCCTGATAAAGCTTGGGTGGAAAAGTTTTTCCTGATTTATTCGCCAATCTGGATGTTGGTGATGGCGATTGTCATGATTATGGGTTGGCAAAAAAGCTTTTCTGACATGGGATTGTTGTTGCTGTCAGTTTTTGTTGCTGCGCCTGCTTTTCTTGTTCCGTTAATAATTGCCCAAAAATACACCGACAAACCTTGGTATGAAAGCTATTGGTTTAAAGCTAACTTGTATTTAGCTATTTTTGGTTTTTTTGGCAACTACTTCGGCTCGGAATACTTTTTTGATGTATTAGGCATGGTTTATAACTTCCCAAATGCTACAACGCGACTGGATTCTGCGTTGCTAGGTGCGGGCGTACAAACCGTTCCAGTGATTATGTACACCTTAACCCATGTGTATTTTATGACCTATCACGCCACGGGTAATATTGCACTGCGCCGTTTATCGAATGCGGTGGGTAATAAAACGTTGTTATTTTTCTTATTTCCAGTATTTATCTTCATAATTGGCTATTGTTGGGCATGGGCTGAGACGAAAGCGATGGCTAATCCATTGATGGCGGGGCTGTTTTACTACCAAAAAATGGATGTGATGCTAGCGTATGGTTCGGCGATTTATGCGACTTACTTTTTAGCTAGCTTCCCGATTTATTATTTTATGGATGAAGATAGAGAAAAACCTTGGAATACTTGGCAGGTCATGGCTGCAGCGATGAGCGCAAGTATGATTACGTTTTATCTCTTAGACTTTGCTGCGCATAAAGTGGGGCATTTGTAATTGCGGTCAAATAGCCAC
>CAZMQC010000128.1:0-1477 GCA_964568295.1 uncultured Spongiibacteraceae bacterium
TCAACGCTCGCTAATTTAACTGCTAAAACAAATACGTCCATCGCTTGGTCAATATCGGTCAAGCTTGGGAAGCTGGGCGATAAACGGATATTCGAGTCTTGTGGATCTTTGCCGTATGGGTGGGTTGCGCCCGCTGGCGTCAGTTTTACTCCCATTTCATTGGCAAGTGCGACTACGCGTTTAGCAAGCCCTGGCAAAGTATCAACCGATACAAAATAGCCACCTTCGGGTACGGTCCAACGTAACGCTTCACTACCAGTAAAGTTCTCGGCCAATTTGTTTAAAACAATATCAAAACGTGGTTTTAAAATGGCTGCATGCTTTTGCATGTGCTCCGCGAAGCTCGTGGTTTGAGTAAAGAATTTAACATGGCGTAGTTGGTTAACTTTATCAGGGCCGATAGCGGCAATACCAAGATGTTTAGCAATACCCGCTAAGTTGGCTTTTGATGCGGTTAACCACGCAAGACCAGCACCTGCAAAGGTAATTTTAGAGGTTGAACCAAATTGGATAAAGCTATTTTCGGTGCCGTGTTTGCGGCAAAGCTCGGTGATATTAGCAAGCGGCGCTGCGTTGTCGCTTAGGGTATGAATGGCATAAGCGTTATCCCAGAAAATACGGAAGTTAGGCGCTGCAATTAAACCTAATTTGGCAATGCGTTCAACGGTTTCGTTGCTGTAAACAATACCGCTTGGATTAGAGAAGCGTGGAACACACCACATACCTTTAATGCTTTTATCCGCTTTCACCAAGGCTTCGACCTCGTCCATGATAGGACCATTGTCGTCCATCGCCACTGGAATCATTTTGATGCCAAACGCTTCGCAGATGGCGAAATGACGGTCATAGCCAGGAACAGGGCATAAAAATTTCACTTCGCCTTCGTCTTTCCATGCAGTTGCGTCAGCAACGTTGAACATATAGAAAAACTGCATGGTTTGATACATCATGGTTAAGCTGCTATTGCCGCCAACAAACACTTCGTCTGGGCTAACGCCCATTAATGGCGCGATAAGTGCTTTGGTTTCTGGTAAGCCGTCTAAGCCGCCGTAGTTGCGGGTGTCGGTGCCACTGGCGCTGATGTAATTGCCTTGCAAAAGTCCGTCCATTGCATTGCTTAAAGCAAGTTGATCACTATTAGGTTTGCCACGAGTCAAATCTAGGTTCAATTGCTTGGCTAGAAATGCTTGCTGCTGTTGTTGCAAGGTAAGATGTAACGCTGAAAGGGCTGTTTTATCTGTGTTTGCAATAGTAAAGGTGGTCACTCATTTTCTCCCAAAACTGGTTGCCACTGGCACGGAGGGTTTAAAAAAACGCCACATTATATAGAAGCTCAGGCGGAGTAAAAAGAAATTTATCGAAAATGTACGGCTTGCATTAAGGAAAACCACCGCGAAAAGCGGTGGTTACAAGGATTGATGATCTATTACACTTTTTTAGCACTTGATGAAGCTGCTTTTTTACGAACTTTTTTTAC
>CAZMQC010000128.1:1577-4746 GCA_964568295.1 uncultured Spongiibacteraceae bacterium
AAATTCGGGCCAGAAAGATTGGTGAGCATGGTATTGCAAGCAAAAGGACCAAAGCGCTCAAGAATGCGTGAATTTTGCATCACGTGGTTTAATGCACGACCTAAACGCGGATTTAAAAAGCCGCCCATGTAGTTTTGCACTAGCGCTGCGGTATCCATCTCTTGTGCGAATCGTTTCGCTGCGGTCGTACTATCATGGATGGCGACTAAGCGATCTAAAGGGTTGCTAACGTCAGTGTGCATGTCAGCAAATAAACCGCCGACTTGATTGCCAAATTCGGCATGGCTATCGTCGCTGCGTACATCTTGCGGCAGCATGGCGCACAAAGACTCGCCAGGTAATTCGCTGTGTTTGGCTAAGTAATGACGCAAACCACCAGCAACAATAGCCAGCATCACGTCATTCACGCTGGTATCTTGCCCAACAGCATCTTTAATATAACGAATATCCTCTAAAGAAAAATGCGTGCCTTCAAATACGCGATAGGGGGAGAGATTATAGTTAAAGCGCGTTTGTGGTACGCGCAGTTTGGTGCCGCTTTCCATTGAGCCCTGATATAGCTTGATAATGTTACGTAACATGCGAGGAGTTTTACGATAAATCGCTAAGGTGTTTTGCAACGGCTTTTTGATCAGATTGGGTACAGCGCGTCCTAATAATTCGGTAGCGGTTGGGTAACGCTCAACGGTTAACGGTTTTTCAGGCTTAATCGCAATGGCATCAGGCGTTAAGTCGTGCAATGCGCCAAAAATACTTTGCCCCGATGCGCCATCCACAATGGAGTGGTGTACCTTGACCAAAATAGCAAAACTGCCTTTCGGTAAACCGTCGATGTTATCTAAGCCTTCAATGACATAGGCTTCCCATAAAGGGTGATTAAAGTCCAAAGGCTTAGAGTTAATGCGTGAAACCATAATGCACAATTGACGCCAGTCGCCGGGCTGCGGCAAAGCAATGTGTCGAATATGGAATTCAAGGTTAAAGTCAGGATCTTCAATCCAGTAAGGTTTATCAATACCAAACGGTACTTCAACAAACTTATAACGAAAAATAGGCGCTAAATGAATACGATCTTCCACGTATTTAAGAATGTCTTTATGCCCTAAGCGTTGATCGGGGGCGGTGGATTGGTCGTAAATACCCAAGCCCGCAATGTGCATTGGGGTGGTGATGGTTTCATTGTAAATAAAGCCAGCGTCTTGATTGCCAAGTTGTTTCATTATGCTCTCCTAAAAAGCCTGCTAGGACACGATAATTACTAAGATAAGACGGCAAAGTAAATTTGCCGTAACTTAAACGGGAATGCAGGCAATTTAACCGATTGCGCTTGGCTTTACAAACGCTTTTCGGGTTGTTTAGAGCATGTTAGGCTTTAAGTAAAGATGCGTAGGCTTGATTGACTACTTGCAAGGTTGGCTTGAACGCTTTAGCTGAGCTGGCAACAATGTGACCCGTGGTTAAATGGTTAGCGCCGCCGAAGTAATCTGAAACCATACCGCCAGCTTCTTGTACCAATAATACGCCAGCAGCCATATCCCAAGGCTTGATGCCAATTTCCCAATAAGCGTCATAACGACCAGCAGCAACATAGGCAAGATCCAATGCCGCAGAACCACAGCGGCGAACGCCAGCGCTACCAACAGCAAAGCTATTCATTACTTGGTTGAATGTTGCCATTTCTTCTTCGCTACGATTACCAAATGGAATGCCTGTAGCAAATAAGGCGTTTTCTTTGTTAAAGGTTTTACGTGTGCGTAAACGGCGGCCATTCATTTGCGCGCCAGCGCCACGGGTGGCAGTAAATTCTTCACGGCGAATCGGATCGTAAACAACTGCGTGTTCGATGATGCCGTTGCGAGTACAGGCAATTGAAACCGCGAAATGCGGTAAGCCGCGAATAAAGTTGGTGGTGCCGTCTAATGGGTCAATAATCCAACGGTATTCTGCGTTTTCATCGCCAATTAAACCTGCTTCTTCACATAAAAATGCATGAGCAGGATAGGCTTTTTTCAAGTGGTATAAAATTTCGGCTTCCGCTGCTTTATCTACTTCAGTCACAAAATCGTTGGGAGTTTTGTTCATCACGTCAAGGTGATCCACATTCTCCATTGCACGCTCAATAATGTCACCAGCTTTACGCGCTGCGCGAAGTGCCATATTAACCATTGCATGCATAATTAACCAACCTGTGAAAAAAACCATAGAGACAAGGTGCGCGATTATATAGAATTTGCATCGTTTTGCACATCATCAAATCCAGAGGCCGTTATGAAAAATTCCGTATTGCTCGATTCTATCCGTATTGTCATGGTGAATACCACCGACACGGGCAATATCGGCGCGGTCGCTAGAGCGATGAAAAATATGGGATTAAAACATCTGTATTTGGTGGATCCCAAACAACGTCCTGATGAAAAAGCGATACGTCGTGCCGCTCACGCCTTGGATATTATGGACAATATCGTCATTACCGAAACGTTTGAGCAAGCGCTTAATGGTTGCGCTTTAGTGATTGGCACGAGCGCCAGAGAACGCAAGATTCCTTGGCCGTTGATGGAAGTGCGCGAATGTGCCGAAAAAGCGATGGTCGAGGCTGCGCAACATTCCGTTGCTATTGTGTTTGGGCGTGAGGACCGAGGTTTAACCAACGAAGAACTGCATAAATGTCATTGGCATTTGAATATTCCAACGCGGGGTGATTATAGCTCGTTAAACGTTGCGGCCGCCGCACAAGTGGTTTGTTATGAACTGTTAATGGCGTATAACCAGCAAACACATGCAACGCTTGAAATGCCAGTGGAGGAACAACAGCCCAAAGCGGATCTGCCGGCAATGGAGCATTTTTATCAACACCTTGAAAGCGTGCTGATTGATAGTCAATACCTAGATCCCGCCGAGCCTAAGCAAACCATGACAAGGCTTAGAAAAATCTTTAATCGTGCGCGTTTAGATGTTTTGGAATTGAATATGCTGCGTGGTATTTTGCGTAATCTACAACAAAAACTAAAAGTGTAATAACCGAGTAAATTGCTCAACTAAATGCTTGACTAAATTACTCAGGTATTGCATGGTTATTAGCAATTATTCGATAGCAAAAAAACGGTAGAATTATGCGATTAACAACCAAAGGCAGATATGCAGTTACCGCTGTGTTGGACTTGGCATTAAA
>CAZMQC010000129.1:0-4678 GCA_964568295.1 uncultured Spongiibacteraceae bacterium
GCGGGTATCGTTATTCAAAAAAGAGAGATTCGCACTAAGCGCGGCGATAAGTTGATGATTTTAACCTTGGATGATGGTTCGGGGCAGATAGAAGCTACCATTTTCTCTAAGCTGCTGCCCGAAGTACAGGATAAAATTCAAGATGACGCCGTTTTGTTTGTTACCGGCAGGGTGGAAGAAGATAGTTTTTCTGGCGGAACACGGATGCGCGTGGAAGCGATTACCGATTTGCTGGAAATGCGCAGCCAAGGGCAAAATAAACTGGCTATTATGGTAAAAAGCGATGCTTGGAATGCGCAGCAGCAACAAGTGCTAGAAGAGTTGCTTGTGCAACAAAACGAAGCGGGGTGCCAAGTGGCTATTCTGTATCAGTTGCACGACCTTAAAATGCGTATGAATTTAGCCGAGCAATGGCGGGTCGCGCCTGATGATGAGACGATTCAAAAGCTAAAATCAGTGTTTGGTTCGTCGCAGGTGTTTTTTATTTAAACTAAAAGCCAACGGACACGCAGAGCGAAGCGTGTCCGTTGCTGGCGTGCTTACAAATTATCCAAATAACGCTCAGCGTCCAACGCTGCCATACAACCAAAACCCGCTGAAGTAATGGCTTGGCGATAAGTATGATCAGCAACATCGCCTGCCGCAAATACCCCTGCAACCGACGTTTGTGTTGCATTACCACTTAAGCCGCTTTGAATACGAATATAACCGCCATCCATTTCTAGCTGACCTTGGAAAATATCGGTATTGGGTTTATGTCCAATCGCAATAAATACACCATCAACCGCGATTTCTTGGCTTTGGCCGTCTTGCGTATTTTGTAATTTTAAGCCCGTTACGCCGCTACTATCGCCTAATACTTCGGCTAGGGTGTGGTTCCAAATAATTTCAATATTGCCGGTCTTCGCACGTTCTAAAATACGGTCGCGCAAAATTTTCTCACCCCGTAATTGATCACGACGATGTATTAAATAAACTTTCTCCGCGATGTTCGATAAATACAAAGCTTCTTCAATGGCGGTATTGCCGCCGCCAATCACCGCGACAGGTTTTTTACGATAGAAAAAGCCATCGCAAGTTGCGCAAGCGCTAACACCTTGCCCCATAAATTTTTGCTCGGATTCCAAACCTAAATATTGCGCTGAAGCACCTGTTGCGATAATTAATGCATCACAGCTGTAATTGCGGCTGTTGCCAAATAACTTAAACGGTTTTTCAGATAAGTCGGTTTTATCAATGTGATCAAAGATAATTTGACTTTCAAAACGCTCGGCGTGTGCTTGCATTCGCTGCATTAAATCAGGACCTTGTACGCCATCAACATCGCCCGGCCAGTTATCCACATCGGTGGTGGTGGTTAATTGTCCGCCTTGCTGCATACCTGTAATGACCACAGGGTTTAGGTTGGCGCGCGCTGCGTAAATGGCAGCGGTATAACCTGCGGGGCCCGAACCTAAAATAATTAATTTATGATGTTGAAAATCGCTCATAACAAACTCATCTATTGGTAAATGAAAGTATTGTAGCGATTTTATGGGTGCTTGTCAGGCAAGCTTTTGACTGGAATTTAAAGCCGCGCTGTGGCATTCTTGCAGCGTTTTTATATTCTCCAAAAAGCAGTGTTCCATGTCTATTGATATCGACTTATTATTATCGGGTAATCGCCGTGCTTTGGCGAAAGCAATTACCTTGGTTGAAAGCAAGCGTGATATTGACCGTATCAAAAGCCAAGAGCTATTAGAAAGTATTTTGCCTCATTCAGGTAAAAGCATACGCATTGGTATTACCGGCGTTCCGGGCGTAGGTAAATCGACCTTTATTGAAAGCTTTGGCATGTATTTATTAAGCCAAGGCAAAAAAGTGGCCGTATTGGCGGTTGACCCTAGCTCGCCGATTGCAGGCGGTAGTATTTTGGGTGACAAAACCCGCATGGAGTTATTGTCGCGCGAAGAAAACGCCTTTATTCGTCCCAGTCCGTCGGAATGTGCGTTGGGTGGCGTAGCGCTTAAAACGCGTGAAACCATGCTGCTGTGCGAAGCGGCGGGTTATGACGTTATCTTGGTGGAAACTGTCGGCGTTGGGCAGTCGGAATATGAAGTTGCCAGTATGGTGGACTTCTTCCTTGTGCTCATGATGCCGAATGCGGGCGATGAGCTACAGGGTATTAAAAAAGGCATTATGGAATTGGCAGATGCCTTGGTGATTAATAAATGTGATGGCGAAAGTATTAACCTTGCCAGACGTACGCGCAGCCAATATCAAAGCGCGATTAACTTGCTGCATTATACCAGTTTCTGGACGCCTAAAGTATTAATGTCCTCGGCGATTGAAAAAACTGGCATGGATACCATTTGGGGCATGATGATTGATTATTATTTTGCTGCCGTGAAAGAGGGTGCGTTTGAGCAAAAACGTTCAAAGCAAAATATCGAATGGATGCGCCGTTTAATGCACGAAATGGTGGATTTGAAAATTAAGCAAAATCCGCAAATCAAAGAATTGTTACCACAGCTTGAAACGCAAGTTACTCACGGTACAACAACGCCCTATTTAGCGGCGCAAAAAGTGATTGAGTTGTTATAAGGGTGCGCTATGCAAAATGAATTGGGGCCTGATGATCCGCATAATATTTTTAATCCTTTCTATTCGCCCGATCTAAAAACGGCGCTGGATGCAGATTGGTCGGCAAAGCGTGATACTGCCTATGCAATTCGCGAATTGATTGCTAGTCTTGTCACTTGTACTAGCGATGCTGAGGTTTTGCAGGATGTTACTGCGCTTATTCAGCAGCAAAGCGAAAAACTGAAACAAGGAACGCGTCATCTGGGGCGCATGGCGTACTTAGACGCTGAGCCTGAAAAATATCAAACCATGGCAAGCGTGGGATATGAACTTAATCCGTTAGATGGTGAATGTAACCCGATTGCAGCGCCGATGAAACTGTGGATTGATGGTGATGTGGCTTATGGCCGAGTCAATATGAATTGGCAATATGAAGGTCCGCCGAATTCGGTACATGGTGGTTTTGTTGCCGCTTTATTCGACCAGTTTTTAGGGGTTGCGCAAAAAATGACGGGCGAGCCTGGGGTAACAGGCGGTCTTAACATTCGCTATTTAAAGCCGACGCCGCTTTGCCAAGAATTAAAGTTGATAGGGCGTGTTCATGCGATTGAAGGACGCAAGAATATTTTGCACGGTGAACTGTGGGCGGGCGATGAGCTAACCGCAACCTGCGAGGCTATTTTTATTCGAATCAATCGCGAAACTTATCTCAAAATGCGTAACGCGATACCTAAGAACTAAAACTTGAAAATCATGCCAAGGCTAACACCAAAAGGCTTGGCATGAGTTGCGCTAGGATCTTTGCTTAAATCGATGCTTGGTTTAGCGCTGCGCGATGCAGCAAAAGGTGTGGCTAACTCGTTGCTATTTCGCACCGCACCTGCGTTCAAATAAAATTTCAGATATTGATTATAAGTATAGTCCGTGCCAACCGCCGCAAGCGTGGCGGTGTTGGCTTTATGTTCACTTTGGTAACGATAAGCTTGCCCTTTTACGGCCCATTTTTCTGCTACTTGCCAAGATAAACCGCCACCAAACGCATGGCTGCGTTTGAAGTCATCTTTAACCTGTTGATACAACGCAGCAATTTTTATGATACCAAAATCATAACTGGCGGTTGCACGGGTAATTTGCTGGTTATCGGTAGCGCCACCGGTTTTATCATGTGCAATGGCTGCCCAAAAGCCTTGGTTTTGGTATTCCAGCGCGGCGCTCAAACCTTTGTCGTCGCTGTCTTGGGTGCCGCCTTTATCCATGTTGGCGGAATAATGCGCTTTAGCGCTAAAGCCATAGAATTCAGGTGATTCGTATAAGATACTGTTTTTAAAACGACGGTCGGCTTGTCCGTGTGGTAAGTGCACAATATTACGCGCATCGCCCACTTGGTTGGAGAAAAACTCTACTTTGCCGCGTATGGATTTTAATGGCGTATCCATTTGCCCAACTTTAACTGTTCCCCAATTGCCATTGAGTCCCAAAAAAGAATTTCGACTGAGCGCCCAATCGCCATTTACTACATCAACGCTGCTATCGAGTTGCCAAATAACCGAAAACTTATCATCAAAGCTTTGCTTGCCGCGAATGCCTAAATGGCTTGAGTTACTCGATAAGTTAACCTGCCCGCTGGCATGTTTTTGATTGGTGTCCAAATAATCGGCTGATACGTGCAGTGTGCCAAACCATTGATAATCAGGTTTGAAACTGGCGGTTTCTGCTTGTGTAGTTGTGGCTAGCAAAATGAAAATAGCGGGAATTAATTTTTTAAGCATGGCGTTGTGCGATGGCAAATAAGATAGTGCGCATTGTAGCTTTTTTGCCTGTGTTTCTTCTAGTTAAACGTTGCTTTCATTGGGCTACCGAGATGATCATTCGAAAACCTGAGTAAAGCGTGTATAGTGCGCGGCAAACTTCTACTTCCTTTCAAGAGCATGAGCAATCACCAACGTGGATTTTTGTGGCTATTAGCTGCGGTTATTTTATTATCCAGTAAAGGCATTTTTGTAAAATATGTGTATCAGTACGATGTAACGCCGATGCAATTATTGCTGATAAGAATGCTGCTTTCATTGCCGGTATATTTGGTGGTGCTCGTTAAAATTTGGCCGCAAGAAAAGCA
>CAZMQC010000130.1:0-2444 GCA_964568295.1 uncultured Spongiibacteraceae bacterium
TTCAAATTCATCTTATCGTCCGCATCGCCAAACACCCGATAATGCAAAACTTTATGCAATAACTTATCGGCTACGGCTTGATTATCCTCTGCGGCAACGCCTAAGAAAACCAACAAGCCCTGCTCGATTGCGCCGACGATTTGACCATCGACGCTCACGGATGCCTGCTTAACGCGCTGAATTAAAGCCCGCACAGCAAATTAACGCGATGCGCGTTTACGCTCGTTTTCGGTTAATAGCTTTTTACGCAAACGAATAGATTTTGGTGTGACTTCCACCAATTCATCATCCTCGATAAACTCCAACGCTTGCTCTAAGGTATGACGAATCGGCGGCGTTAAAATTAACGCTTCATCTGCGCCAGAGGCACGCACGTTGGTTAATTGCTTGGCTTTGGTTGGGTTAACCACCAAGTCATTATCACGCGAATGCAAGCCAACGATTTGCCCTTCGTACACCTCCGCGCCATGACCAATAAACAAACGACCACGGTCTTGCAAGTTGAATAGCGCATAGCTCAACGCTTTACCACGCACCATCGAAATCAACACGCCATTTTGGCGCGAAACCACTTCGCCCGATTTTACGACGTCATAGCGGTCAAAAATCGAGGTTAAGATACCTGTTCCTGACGTCAACGTCATAAAATGACCACGGAAACCAATCAAGCCGCGTGATGGAATATTAAATTCAAGCTTAACGCGCCCTTTACCATCCATTTCCATATTGGTCAGCTCCGCTTTACGCAAGCCTAACTCTTCCATAATTCGCCCTTGGTGTTCTTCTTCGATATCAGCAATCAAATTTTCATACGGCTCTTGCAACACGCCGTCCACTTCTTTTTGTACAACTTCGGGGCGCGATACGCCAAGCTCAAAGCCTTCACGGCGCATAGTTTCGATTAATACCGATAAGTGTAATTCGCCACGGCCTGAAACAATAAACTTGTCGGCGGTATCGCCTTGCACAACGCGTAATGCCACGTTATGAATCAACTCTTGCTCAAGACGTTCTTTGATATTACGCGACGTAACCAACTTGCCTTCTGTACCCGCAAATGGCGAGTCATTAACGCAGAAAGTCATGCTCACGGTCGGTTCGTCCACGGTTAGCGGTGGCAAGGCTTCTACTGCGTCGGGGTGACAAATCGTATCGGAAATGCCAAGCCCATCAATACCAGTAATACAAACGATATCGCCAGCGGTTGCTTCGTCGGTGTCGATACGCTCTAAGCCTAAGTGGCTCATAACCTGCAACACTTTGCCTTTGCGCTTGTTGCCTTCTTTATCCACCACAACTACTTGTTGATTTGGTTTTAAACGCCCGCGCTTAATACGACCAAGTCCAATAACACCCACATAGCTGCTGTAATCTAAGGCTGAAATCTGCATTTGGAATGGACCGTCTAAATCAACATTCGGCGCAGGTGCGTGTTTAACAATCATTTCAAATAATGGCGACATATCTTCCGCCATTTCGCTTGGATCTAAGCCTGCAATACCGTTCAATGCTGAGGTATAAACCACTGGGAAATCCAATTGTTCATCGGTTGCGCCTAAACGGTCAAATAAATCAAATACTTGATCCATAACCCAGTCTGGTCTTGCGCCAGGGCGGTCAATTTTGTTGATCACCACAATCGGGCGTAAACCTTGTTTAAATGCCGTTTGAGTTACAAAGCGAGTTTGCGGCATTGGGCCATCAACCGCGTCCACCAACAAACAAACGCAATCCACCATCGACATAACTCGTTCAACTTCGCCACCAAAGTCGGCGTGACCAGGGGTGTCAACGATGTTAATGGCATATTCATTCCAACGAATCGCCGTGTTTTTTGCCAAAATGGTAATGCCACGTTCCTTTTCTTGATCGCCTGAATCCATAACACGTTCAGTACTTACATCTTTACGATCTAAAGTGCCTGATTGTTTCAGTAGCTGATCAACAAGGGTGGTTTTGCCATGGTCAACGTGTGCAATAATGGCAATATTGCGGCGGTTCTCTATCACAGAAGTGTCCTGCATTGGAAAATAAGGGGCGAAATTATAGCTAAATTCTGCTTATTCTGCTAAATAAAATTCATTTATAGAATGAGATGCCTCTTTCAAGCTGAGTTTTATTAACAAATATTGGTCATTCTGTTGTGGGCAGTTACAATAACCGCATTTTATTTATTCGTTGGAAATGCTTGTGAGTCAAACAAATACACAATCAGTGAGCTGGGCTAGCCGCTGGACATTTATTATGGCCGCTACCGGCTCGGCGGTAGGCTTGGGTAATATTTGGAAGTTTCCATATATTGTGGGTGAGTACGGTGGCGGCGCGTTTGTGCTGTTGTACTTATTTTGTATCGCCATTGTTGGTATTCCGGTTTTGATGGCGGAAGTACTACTTGGCAAAAACGGCCGCGCCAACCCGATTGATGCCATGTTAAAAGCCAGCCG
>CAZMQC010000130.1:2544-4650 GCA_964568295.1 uncultured Spongiibacteraceae bacterium
TTGGTCGAGCGGGCGCTACCTTGCTGATTGGTTCAATCAGCTGGGCAGGCGGCGCAGCTTGCATTTATATCGACAATATATTTACCTACTTAGATTTTGTTGCAAGTAATATTATGCTGCCCCTAGGCGCGTTGTTAATTGCTATTTTTGTTGGCTGGAAGTTAAAACGCAGTGTTGCCAAGAAATTGCTGAACGACCTGAATTATTACCAATTTAATCTATGGTACGCCGTGCTGCGGGTATTTACCCCGATGGGGATTTTGGCAATATTTATTTATGGGCTTTGGGATGCTTTAAATTAAATTTAATGCTTCCTGCTGCATGAAAACAACTTTCCATATATGATGAACAAACTACTGCTCAATTTGCATCTGGATCGCATTATGAACTATAAACAACTTGTTCCTATGGGTGTCATTGCTTCCGTTGTCGCACTGAGCGCTCCCGCGGCGGCAAGCAATAGCGCTAATCATGCCATTAATATCGCTGCAGGCTCACATGGCGTTGCGCTGGAATACTACTTGGGTTTAAGCCCCAAGCTTAATGCTCGGTTTGTCTTGTCGGATATGCCGGTGGATTACACCATTAAGGATGATGATGCCAATATCAATATTAAATACGACCGAACTAACATCGGTATGTTGCTGGATTTTCGCCCAATGGGTGGCGTTTTTCACTTAACAACGGGTTTGTATATTGGTAATCATAATATCAATATCAATGCTAACGTTAAAAATAATGCATTAGAAAGCTTTGAGATTGGCGACCAAGAATACTATGGTCGGAACCTCGGCATAAAAACGGGTGCACGATTTAATAAAGCTCAACCTTATTTTGGTTTAGGGTGGGGCAATAGCACCATTAAAAAAGGATTTACGGCTAATTTTGATATAGGCGTTTTATATATCGGCAAGGGTTCGATACGAGCTAATGCTTCTGGAGAGGCGTGTATGAGTGACTATGCAACCTGCTCTGGTGGTGCGGGTTGGTTCAATGTCGCTGATGATGCCTTATTCCAAACGGACTTGGAAAAAGAGCGTAGCGATCTACAGAAAGATGCTAAAAAACTACAATGGGCGCCCGTGTTGCAGCTGGGCTTTGGCTGGCGGTTTTAAGAGGGTATATTTATGAAAAACAATAAATTCTTTCAGTTATTTAGTAAAACCCTTTTAGTATTAGCGTTGGGACAGGTTGCATTTGCTTTTGCTGGAGAGCCAGTAACAAAGGTAAAAGTTTATAACGATGGCACACCACCAGAGTTAGTTAGCGGCAAATTAACTTCTAATATGGTTGAGGCCGCTGAACGCTTGATAGACTTCTTAAATGCAGGAGAATCTAGCGATTACTGTGATCCACAGACGGGAAGATGTAATATTAGCCCTAGTCCAAACGATGATTACCCAACATCATCAGAGGATTCAATTTGGTTGGATTGTACAAGATACGGTAATGATAAATTATCGTGTTATTTAGATATTTCATCAGAAACCAACCCAGAAGCTATGTCACCTTACAGCATGGATTGTGTGAATCATGCTGATGATGGTTATGGCGAGTGTACTATCACTACAACCAAAGGTGCTTTCGCGGACTATTTCGATGATATTAATCCTAACCTTTCAGGCATCGCCCAAGGTTTTCTTAATAGCTGTTTAAATAGCTCTTATGGCTCAGCCGCAGACCTCTGTGCTTCCATTATATCGGCCTTAACTACCAACCCTTCTTACGCGTTGCAACTGGTGCAATCGCTTGCCCCGCTTAGCCCAGAAACTACTACGGAGTTAGGACGTGATAACCTGCGTAATACGGGTAATGTTGTATCGAATCGAACCGCGCAAATTCGTTCAGGCAACACCCAAGCAAGTAATGTACAAAGTCAGCTATTCTTAACCAGCAACCAATGGTTAGCAGCAGGCGCAAAAATTGCTGCAAACGATAGCTTAAGCAGTGACGTTACGCCGGGTACAGTGGGCACCAATATTAGCGATTTTGGTAAACTAGGCTTCTTTATTAACGTCAATATCACCGATGGTAAATATAAAAACGGCAGCCTAAGTAGCAATAATGATTTTAATAGCTCAATGCTAACCTTGGGTTTTGACTACC
>CAZMQC010000131.1:0-4633 GCA_964568295.1 uncultured Spongiibacteraceae bacterium
GCTTTTGACTATTTTGTTTTCAAAAAGGGCGTGGGCTCGCTGAACATGATTGAGGCTGGTGGTTTTTGGTACACCAAAGACGGCTTGCAAGCGCCTGATGTACAACTGCATATTGTGCCTTGCTTGATGTACAACTTGGTAGATAAACCGCCGAAGCAGCACGGTATCAGTATTCGTGCTTGTAACTTAACGCCATACAGTCGTGGCGTGGTGGAATTACATAGCGCCAATCCGCAAGATAAGCCAAAAATTGATTTTCGTTTCCTTACCGATGAACGTGATATGCCCGTGATGGTGGCGATTTTTGATTTGGTAGAGAAGCTGGTTAATGCGAAAGCATGGAAAGGTTTAATCACCGCCGAAGAAACTAAAGGCGGCTCACAGGCTAAAACGGATGGCGAAAAAATTGCATGGATTCGTCAGTTTATCGAAACCGACTATCATCCTGTAGGTACTTGTAAAATGGGGCCTGCAACCGATCCGATGGCGGTGGTGGATGCGCGTTTACGCGTGCATGGTATTCAAAGTTTACGCGTGGCGGATGCTTCTATGATGCCGAATATCGTCCGTGGTAATACCAATGTTCCTTGTATGATGATTGGTGATAAAGCCGCGCAAATGATGCTTGAAGACGCGTGATCTTTTGAGTGTTGAATTGTAAGTGGTGAGTTTTGAGTGGTTAGTGTTTAGTTGTGAGTGTTGAATGATGGGGAAGGGGCTTGCTGTTGGATACCGTATTTTGCATGGATGCAAAATCCGAGCGTACATGGACGTATTTACCGCGTGTATCCAATGGCGAGTCCCTTCGCCCACTGCACTATTCCAAAACTAGCCGTGTTGCAAAGCAGCAATACGCTCATCCAATGGCGGGTGGCTAGCAAATAATTTGGTTAAGCCTTCCTTAAACTGAGTATTAATACCAAACGCTAACATGCCTTGCGGTAATTCATCGGGCATTTCATATTCGCGTTTTAAACTTTCTAAAGCGCTAATCATCGATTGGCGGTCGGCAAGATAAGCGCCGCCCGCATCCGCGCGGAACTCGCGATAGCGCGAAAACCACATCACGATAATAGACGCCAACACGCCTAATACCGATTGCACAATCATCACGATAAAAAAGTAAGCAAGCCCGTTGCCGTTTTCATTTTTAAAGACGGCGCGATCAATAATGCCGCCTATAATACGCGCGAAAATCATCACGAAGGTGTTAATGACCCCTTGAATCAACGAAAGTGTAATCATGTCGCCGTTGGCTACGTGGGCAATTTCATGCGCCAATACTGCGCGAACTTGGTTTTTGTTCATATTGCGCAATAAACCCTCGCTAACAGCTACCAAAGCATCGTTGCGATTCCAACCAGTAGCGAAAGCGTTAGATTGCTGCGCGGGGAAAATCCCCACTTCTGGCATACCAATGCCGGCTTTATTGGCTAACTCTTGTACGGTATCAACTAACCATGCTTCTTGCTGATTGCTGGGTTGTTCGATAATGCGCACTCGTGCACCTTGTTTGGCCATAAACTTGGACAGGAGCAAGGAAATCAGCGAGCCGCCCATACCAATAATGCCAAAAAATACTAACATGCCGACAAAGTCGCCTTGACCAGTCGATGCCATGTATTGATCAATGCCTAAAATGCGCAGGGTAATACTGGCAACTAAAATCACTGCGAAGTTAGTGGCTAAAAATAATGCAATGCGTAGCATGTGGAAAATTCCTCAATAAAAATACGTTTTACTATAATGTGGGTGAATTCTAGTTTTTAAAGTCAGGTTTGCTAAGACTTTGGTGCTTGGCAAAAGTTTCTCAGCGATATTTTAATAAAAACCCTATAATTGCAAAGGCTTTATTAGATGGCTTAGAGAAAATCGCGTAAAAAAAGCAATTTGATTAAAAAAATGATAGAACAAAGTTAAATAGGTGTTGGATTGTGGGCGAGTTTTTGCGAAACTTATCCAACTTAAAAAAACGTACAATAAGAGGCATTTTTTATCATGACAGAAGAACAAAAGCAGTTAGCTCAGCAATTAGTTGATAAAGCGCGCGCAATGATTCCAACCTTGAGAGCACGTGCAAAAGAAGCATCCGCACAAGGACAAGTTCACAAAGAAACTGTTAAGGAAATGAATGAAGCGGGTTTTTTCCGTGTATTGCAAGCTAAACGTTACGGCGGTTATGAGCTAGACCCACAAGTGTTTTTCCAGATTCAAATGGCATTAGCTGAAGGCGATATGTCGGTTGCGTGGATTTATGGCGTTATCGCTGTGCATAACTGGCAGTTGGCATTGTTTGATGATCGCGCAGCGCAAGACGTTTGGAAAGACGATACTTCCGTGTTAATCGCATCAACCTATATGCCAGTCGGTAAAGTTGAGCATGTTGACGGAGGCTTTAAATTAAGCGGTCGTTGGGGCTTCTCATCAGGCTCAGAACACGCAGACTGGATTTTCTTAGGCGCAATCGTTCCGCCAAAACCTGGTCAAGAAGCGCAAGGCGTGGATATGCGTACTTTCTTATTGCCAAAATCCGATTACAAAATCATCGAAAACTGGGATGTTATTGGTCTTCGCGCAACCGGCTCAAACGACATCGTAGTTGAAGGCGCATTCGTTCCTGAATACCGTACTCATAAAGGTGCAGACGCATTTACTTGTATTAACCCAGGTAATGCAGTTAACCCAGCACCATTGTTTAAAGTACCATTCGGTCAAATTTTCCCACGTGCGGTTTCGTCAAGCTCAATTGGCGCATTAAAAGCGGCGATCGAAGTTTATAAAGACAAAATGGGCAAACGCGTTGGTGTAAACGATGGTAAAAAAGGTTCACAAGACCCTGAATCGCAAATGGTATTAGCGCAAGCGCAATCAACAGTAAATGAATTAGAAGCGGTTCTTATGAACAACTTTGCTTTCATGATGCGTGCTGCGAACGGTGAGGTAGAAATGACCTTGGAAGATCGTATCAGAATGCGTTATGAGTCAGCAGCGGTTGTGCCAAAATGTGCAGATGCGGTTGATGCTTTATTCAAAATGGCAGGCGGTAGCAGTATTTACCACGAGCATCCATTAACCAGCATTTGGTTGAACATCCATGCAGGTCGTGCGCACGTGGCTAACCGTCCAGGTAACTTCGGTCGTAACTACGGCGGCGTACAATTAGGTGAAGCAAACACAGACTT
The DNA here is from genome assembly GCA_964568295.1 of uncultured Spongiibacteraceae bacterium. GTDB lineage: Bacteria > Pseudomonadota > Gammaproteobacteria > Pseudomonadales > DT-91 > DATCSZ01. The sequence goes on from CAZMQC010000131.1 coordinate 3,183, forward strand.
CTTCATCTAATTGGTTTGAAGTTAAGGGAGCGTTCTGCTCCCTTTTCGTCAGATAGTGTTAAAAACAATTAGGCAATAATGTAAAAATTTTGAGGTTTACATGTCCATTACAGCAAAAGCAACAGCAGACAATAGCGAACTAACCATTGCTATTGACGGGCGTTTTGATTTTAGTACGCACCAAGAGTTCCGAAAGGCGTATGAAAGCTGTGATCCTGCACCCGCAAGTTTTATTGTCGATATGCAAGCAACAACCTACTTAGATAGTTCGGCATTAGGCATGTTGTTGTTGTTAAGGGATTATGCAGGTGGCGATCACGCCAATGTTAGAATCGTTAATTGCAACGACGATGTTAAAAAAATACTGACTATTTCCAATTTTGAGCAGTTGTTTGAAATACACTGATTGTCATCATGCCTGAACAATCTGCGGTATCGTTAAAAATTCTGATTGCCGATGACAGCGGTTCAGACAGGCTTATTTTAAAAAGTATTGTTGAAAAACAAGGGCATATACCGCTACTCGCGGTGAATGGATTGGAAGCGGTTGAGACCTTTCGTCGGGAAAAGCCCGATATTATTTTGCTTGATGCATTAATGCCAGAAATGGACGGTTTCGAAGCGGCGCGCCAAATTAAGCAGCTCAGTGGCGATCATTTTATTCCGATTATTTTTCTTACCTCGCTGAATGAGGCGGACTCGCTAGCTAAATGCTTGGAAGTAGGCGGCGATGATTTTTTAAGCAAACCCTATAACAGCATTATCTTAAAAGCCAAAATCAATGCGTTTTGGCGCATGTTGAAAATGCACGTCACCTTGCAGCAACAGCGTGATGAAATTGCCGAGCATAATAAGCGCTTAGTGCATGAGCAGGAAGTTGCCAAGCTGACCTTTGATAAAATTGCGCACGAAGGTTCATTAAGCGCCGGCAATATCCGTTATCGCCTGTCGCCAATGGCGATTTTTAATGGCGATGTGTTACTAGCCGCGATGCGCCCCAACGGTAATTTATGCGTTTTACTGGGTGATTTTACTGGGCATGGCTTGGCCGCTGCGATTGGTGCGATGCCATTGTCGCAAACGTTTTACAGCATGGTCGCTAAAGGCTTTACCATCCAAGATATTTTGACCGAGCTGAATAGCAAACTGAAAGAAATTTTGCCAGTTGGGGTTTTCTGTTGCGCGGTTCTGTTAGATATGGACTTTCGCAGCAAGCGTTTGGAGTTATGGAGCGGCGGGATGCCAGAAAGTTACCTGTATCACCAAGCAAGCAAACAATTGCAGTTGATACGCTCGGAACATTTGGCACTAGGTATTTTACCGCCAGAAAAATTTTCAGCAAAAACGCGCTATTTTGATATGCAAAATGGCGACCGATTATTTTTATGGTCGGACGGTATTTTGGAAGCCGAGAGTAGCCAAGGCGAACGATTTGGCAGCGAGCGTTTACA
>CAZMQC010000132.1:0-4632 GCA_964568295.1 uncultured Spongiibacteraceae bacterium
ATGAGCCGACAATTTTTACAAAAAAACATGGCGCTCAATAACTCAGCACATATTCCTTTTGAATCAATTTCTTGGAACGACCCAGCCCCTGAATTAGGCCGCTTTCATACCATTATTGCTAGCGACGTTTTATACGAACAAAACCACGCTGATTTACTTGCTCATGCCATTGAAAAACTGGCTATGCCTAAAGCGAAAATGTTACTGACCTGCCCTGGTCGCGGTTATAAAAACCGTTTTGCCCGTTTAATGAAAGCACAGGGCTTTGATTTAGAGGAGCAAAGGCTCGCCTTTAACGAAGAAGAAACCGCACCCTTTAAAGGTCGATTAATGATATTTACGCGTTAGTTGGCTAACAACATTTTACTGGTTGCCATGATAAACTGTGACGATACCGTCTTGAGGATTTTTCATGGCTAGCAACTCTCTTTTCAGTGTACGTGTACAGGGCATGACCTGCGCTTCTTGTGTTGCCCGCATTGAGCGCGAGCTCAGCACAATTCCGGGCGTCAGCGAAGTAAATGCCAATTTGGCTAGTGGTACAGTACAAGCCAAGCAAGATGCCAGTGTTAATAGCGCCGAGCTAGTTGAAGCGATAGAACAATTAAGCTTTAAACCTGAACTCAATAGCTTGGAATTAGCTATTAGCGGCATGACTTGCGCATCTTGCGTTGCGCGAGTAGAAAAATATTTAGAAGCCTTTACGGGTGTTGTTTCTGCCTCGGTTAACTTAGCGACGGCGCGGGCAAGTTTGCAAGTTGCGCAAGTCGATGAAAACGCACTGGTACGCTATCTCAGCGACAAAGGCTATCCCGCCAAAGTCCACAGTAATACTACAAAAGAACAAACCACCTCTGTTTTCGAAGACACATTACCAAGCTTAAAACGCTCGCTGTTTTGGGCTTTCTTGTTTGCCGTGCCCTTATTTGTTTTGGAAATGGGCGGCCATATAGTGCCAGCCTTCCATGACTGGCTACATGGCTTAATCGGCCAGCAAACCAACTGGATAATTCAAGCCGTATTAGCGGCAGCAGTTTTTTTCGGCCCCGGTTGGCCGCTGATCAAACAAGGTGTACGAGGCCTCATCCGCTGGTCGCCCGATATGAATGCTTTAGTCGCCTTGGGTACGGGTTCTGCTTTTGCCTATTCGTTGGTGGCCACCTTTATGCCCAGCGTTTTACCCGAAGGTACGGTTAATGTGTATTACGAACCCGTTGGCGTAATTATTGCTTTGATTTTGCTTGGCCGTTATATGGAAAACAAAGCCAAAAGCAATACCTCAGAAGCAATACAGCGCCTACTTGGCCTACAAGCAAAAGTCGCTAGACGCGTAACCGAAGCGGGCAGCCAAGAAGTGCCTATTGACATTATTGCTGTTAATGATGTGCTAGAAATTCGCCCTGGTGAGCGCATTCCTTTAGACGGCGTTGTGCTATCGGGCGAAAGTTTTGTGGATGAATCAATGATTAATGGCGAGCCTATTCCGCTAGCTAAAACCGTTAATGACTCGGTAGTCGGTGGCACGATTAACCAAAACGGTACGCTACGTATTCGAGTAGAGAAAATTGGCCAGGATACTTTGCTATCGCAAATTATTCGCTTAGTTGAGCAAGCCCAAGGCAGCAGGCTACCGATTCAAAACTTGGTCAACCAAATCACCGCGTGGTTTGTGCCTGCCATTATTGCCGCAGCCAGCTTAACCTTTTTAGTGTGGCTAATCTTAGGCCCTAGCCCTGCGCTCAGCTTGGCTTTGGTGAACGCGGTTGCGGTACTGATTATTGCCTGCCCTTGCGCTATGGGTTTAGCTACGCCCACCTCCATCATGGTAGGTACAGGCCGCGCTGCACAATTGGGCGTTTTGTTCCGCCAAGGCAATGCCTTGCAGAACCTGCAAGATGTTAAAGTGGTTGCGGTAGATAAAACCGGCACTTTAACTGAAGGCAAACCTAAACTTACCGACTTTATTGTGCATGGCGATTTTGATGAAAACACTGCCTTGCAATTACAGGCATCGGTGGAAAACCTATCCAGTCACCCCGTTTCTCAAGCGGTTGTTGAAGCTGCCAAGGCGCGTAATTTACAGCTTTTATCCGTTGAAGCGTTTGAATCTTTAACGGGCTTAGGTTTGCGCGCAAGCGTTGATGGTAAACGCTTAGAAGTAGGCGCGGATCGTTTTATGCGCCAGCTTGAAATTGATATTAGCCCCATGACAGAGCAAGCCGCCACACTAGCTAAAGCAGGCAAAACGCCCATGTATTTGGCTATTGAAGGTAAGCTCGCTGCCTTATTAGCAGTAGCTGACCCTATCAAAACCGATACACCCGCCAGCATTAATGCCTTACACAAAAAAGGTATAAAAGTTGTGATGGTAAGCGGTGACAATAAAAACACCGCGCAAGCGATTGCCGATCAGTTGCAGATTGATGAAGTAGTCGCTGAAGTGATGCCCGCACAAAAGGTTAGCACAGTACAAGCATTACAAAAACGCTACGGCAAACTCGCCTTTGTCGGTGACGGCATTAACGATGCGCCTGCCCTTGCTACCGCTGATGTGGGTATAGCCATTGGTACGGGGACGGATGTCGCTATAGAAGCTGCTGATGTGGTGCTGATGTCGGGTAAGCTGACAGGCGTAAACAATGCCATTGAAGTGTCGCAACGCACTTTGCAAAATATCAAACAAAACTTGTTCTGGGCATTTGCCTATAACACCGCTTTAATTCCTGTGGCAGCGGGTATTTTATATCCCGTAAACGGTACTTTGTTATCGCCCGTATTTGCTGCTGGAGCCATGGCTTTATCCAGCATCTTTGTGGTGAGTAATGCTTTACGCTTGCGTCGCATCAAAGCAGTTGCAAGCATCTGAACGCCGTCTGTCTAGTTTATCGACAGGTAACCTAGACAGCGCTAAAGCTTTACAGTAAAGTCCGCGCACTTTGCTTATTAAGCGATGTGGTTTTGGCAGCTGACACCCTTTCCGCGTTTTTTCTCGTCAGCCCATTAAAGATTACCCATGACCTCTCCTAGCCCGCTATTTACCGACCTTGGTCTTATTGAACCCTTGCTACGCGCGATTGACGAGCAAGGTTACCGCACCCCTTCACCCGTACAAGCGCAAGCAATTCCCGCTGTTTTAGCGGGTCGCGATGTGATGGCGGCAGCGCAAACAGGCACGGGCAAAACCGCTGCTTTTACCTTGCCAATGTTGCACAAAATGAGCAACGGACGCACAGTTTCTGGCAATCGTGTACGCGCGTTGGTGCTAACCCCCACGCGGGAATTAGCCGCACAAATTGGCGAAAACGTTAGTGCTTACAGCCGCTATCTACAAATAAAATCAGCGGTGGTGTTTGGCGGCGTTAGCATTAATCCGCAAATGCAAACTCTGCGCAAAGGCGTTGATGTTTTGGTTGCCTGCCCCGGTCGTTTGTTGGATTTATATCAGCAAAACGCTATACGTTTTGATGAATTAGAATATCTAGTGTTGGACGAAGCCGACCGTATGTTGGATATGGGCTTTATTCACGATATTAAAAAGATTTTGCGCTTATTACCTGCGAAACGCCAAAACTTACTGTTTTCAGCTACTTTTTCATCGGAAATTCGCGAGTTAGCAAAAGGCTTGGTGAATAACCCGCTAGAAATTGACGTTAGCCCACGCAATAGCACCGCGCATAGCGTTAGCCAATGGGTTGTACCAGCGGACAAAAGCAAAAAATCGGCGATATTGCACCATTTACTCAGCACCAACGGTTGGCATCAAGTATTAGTTTTTACTCGCACCAAACACGGCGCAGATCGTTTGGCGAAATTTCTAAACAAACAAAATATTAGCGCAGCAGCTATTCACGGCAATAAGAGCCAAGGCGCAAGAACCAGTGCTTTAGCAGGCTTTAAGCAAGGTGAAATTACTGTGTTGGTTGCCACCGATATTGCCGCGCGCGGTTTAGATATTGAACAACTGCCTTACGTGGTTAACTTTGAACTACCGAATGTTGCCGCTGATTATGTGCATCGCATTGGCCGTACAGGTCGCGCTGGCGCAAGCGGCGAGGCAATTTCTTTAGTATGCGCAGAAGAAGCCGACGACTTACAGGGTATTGAAGATTTGATTAATCGCAATATCGAACGCCGCGAGTTGGCAGGTTTTGAGCCGCAAGAGGCTGTACCCGCTTCACGCCCACCCAAACCGCCTAAGCAACCGAAAAAAGCTAAACAGCCTAAGTCCGAACAAGCGGCTTTGTCGCATAACGCTTCGCCAAAAAATCAACGGAATTCGCAGAAGCCTAGCCAAAGACCTGCAAAATCAGGGAATAGGCATACGCACAGCGCAAGACCGCAGCAACGCTCGGCAAAACTAAGCGGGAAAAGGGTTTAACTACTGGCAACAAGCAACAATTGTTTTTTGCCAAAAAGCAATGTGACGTTTCAATGTAATTAGCCTTGCACTACGAGAGTGATACAATATCGCCAACTGAAATAAGCAAGAAAGCAATATGAACGCTATCACAGATCAATGCCTGGCCTTTGCAGCACAAAACCCCAACATAGAGGTGCTATGGCTCTATGGCTCCCAAGCAAAAAGAACGGCTAACGATCAAAGTGATTACGACTTCGCCGTTGCATTCAAAA
>CAZMQC010000133.1:0-4631 GCA_964568295.1 uncultured Spongiibacteraceae bacterium
CGTCTTGAACAACGTTTGGCGCATCTGATTTTGGTTGATAATCCTGAGCAAAATGCAGAAGGTGACTTTTCTTTGCAAGCGGGCAATGTTGGCGTAAAAAACCAGCACAATCTAACCTTTAGTGGTATTTCTTTACTGAACCCTAAAATCTTTCAGCATTATCAATGTTTTAAAGGGCGTTTAGCACCACTGTTGAATTTGGCAGCCGCCGATGGTTTGGTGAGTGGTTGCCATTATCAAGGTGTTTGGCATGACATTGGTACGCCTGAACGTTTGCAGTGGATTAATGCGCATAACTAGCCGTTATATTTCTTAAAAGTCATTCATTATCAGGTGTTTAGCAACACTTGTCTGTTAAATAGTACCTTTTGTCTTGTTGAACAAACGGTAAATTTTATTGTCTATAGTTACGTCTATATTGAAAGTGCAGATGCCAAAAGCAGACGCATATTCATGTGCAAGCTCAAGAGGTGGCTATTATGAAGACGCAATTGACCAGACATTATAAAAAGCTCGGCTATAGCCTGTTGTTGCTTAGCTTTTTGAGCTTAACCGCCTGTGTTGGCGATCTTAATTTATCGCAATATCGTGTTGATGGCTTGGAGAAGAACGGCAAGTACGTCGGTTTATCGGGCGATACTACGCAAACAGCAGTCGCCAATTTTCCAGAGCAAATTCAAATTACGTTTGATAATGCCAATCAAGAAATTCCTGTCTATTTGAATGGGCAAACCATTAGTCAGCATTTTACCCGTCAAGCTAAGGCGGCGGTGTTAGATACCAGTAAAGTGACCGACTTGCTGCGCCAAGGTGTTAATACTTTATCGGTTGCGCCGTTAAGTTTTGGGCCACAAATATCTTTTAGCTTTGACAATGCAGGCCCCATTATTGATGTACTTAATGCAGATAGTAATAACGGTTTTGTTGATGTTTCTCTTCGTCTAAAGGATACCACCTCTATTGTTGATGTGAGTATTCAGGCTATGGATTACCAATGGGATGGAACACAGCGTAGTGCAGGCATAACATCAGAAGAGCAACCATTGGTTAGTGATTCTCGCGCCGACAACTTTATTGCAGAAACTAAAGTTGCAGAGCAAGGTGCCCCATCATTTTTTGTTCAAGCGAGCGATGGTACTTGGAATGCAAATATTCAAGAAGCAAAGCTGTATAAAATTACGGCCAAAGATGCCTATGGCTATGAAACGATTGATTATTACTTGGCGCCTGAAGAAAAAATTAATAATGTTTTTAAACTGCGCTTGGCTAAAAACTTGCTTGATAATGTGACCCCCATGTTGGTGCCTTCTATGGAAGGTATGCATATTTACGGTCCGCAAATTATGAGTGAGTATGGTTTGGCTTATCCAACTGATCCTGATGCGAAGCCTTCTGCAACTATCGATAATATGAGCGCTTGGTGGAAGCAAAGTGCCATTTTTTATGGCAATACCGACATGGGAGCTGAAACTAGCAACGAAAATAACTGTGGTTTTGTTAATGAGGAAAGAAATCTGCATTCCTCTGAGTTTACCTGTAGCAATATTAAGTCTGACGTATTGACTGGAGAAAAATATTGTTTGCCTAAAGATATGAAGCCAGTTGGTATAAATGCACAAAATGGCAAATGCTCTCGTATTGTCTTGTATCGCATGCAGATTGATTCGGTGGCAAAAGAGTCTGATGGTACGCCGAAGCTAACTTTTACTCCGAAAGATAACAAGGTTGGTCGTTTGCAGCTAGATATTGAGTTGGAAAAGAAAAACTTAGATAAAGCGTTATACACCGATATGGGAATTCGTAATATTCAGTGTGAGCCAGCAGGGTTTGAAACTAACAAATACTGTAAAGACAGGAGGGGTACTTCAATTTTAGGATACTGGTGTGCACTAATTAATGGTGAAGATAGCGGTATTCCAGTTGATAGTTCAGGCCGATCGAATCAAAGCTTTAGCATGGCAGCTCACAATAAAAGCGGTAGCGATAATGCTTATTGTAGAGACGTCGGTGGTGTTGAGGCGGCAGCAGGTATAGCCAAACTGGGCTACTTAGATGTAAGTGCTAATGGCGCAAATCCTTCTGGGGATGTCGATGTGCTTATTTCAAATGGTAACTTAAAGCTTGATGTCTCTAGCAATATGAAGCTTAACCTTAGTGGTACTAGTATCCCAGGTATGGGTGGCTTTATTAATACTTTCCTACCTTTGTTGGAGGGGATTTTAGATGGCATGTTTGTTGATATTGTTGGAGGTGTTCTTAAAGATAATATGAAGGACTTTAAGTTAGGCTTTGATTTGAAGCCCGATCCAAATATCTACACCGATAGTTCTGTGTTTGAAAACCCAGAAGAGCCTATTTTGCAAATGCAATCGCAAGCGCAAAACGTGTGGACCAATGCGGATAACAATACGAATACGCCACTGTATTGGTATATGTATTACTCAGGCTTTTTCAAAGCGACTAAAGATCACCCGGAACTGGATAACAAAGTGTTGGGTTCACGTTATGTAATGAACACAGTTGAAATGCCTGTTAAAACAGATGCCGATGGTGTCGATATTGCTATCAATATGAATATAATCAATCAAGCATTGATGTCCTTATATCGCTCAGGCATGACGCATGTTACGGTGACAAGTCGTAAATTTCACGGTATGGGGAACAAAGATAGCAATGTACATTTTGGGCCAAAAGCAACTGATAACTTTGATTTTGCTAAAAACGATATTCGTGTTGAGTTGATACCACGCACGCCTGGTTTGTTAGAAATGCAAAACGGCAGTAATGGCGTGCAGGCTAGCTTGTACTATCGTAACGCTAAAATGCTGATCGAAACGCATAATGGAAGTACTTGGAAGCCAAATTTTACTGTTGATGTGGATATGAAAGTTGGTGTTCTGATGACAGCCGAGAATCAAAAATTCCAAATGAAAGTACTGGGAGTTCCACAACTTGATATTAATAAAATCGCGTTAGGCGATAGTGATAATTACATCTACAACAATGAAAATGAATCGGTAAATGTTTTTGTTAATAATAATGCTGTTCGCTCGGTCGTGCAGTTTGCTGTGGATATGGTATTAAACATTGCAGTTCCACAAATTGCTGAACAAGTTGGGGAGCTAGAATATCCTGGAATTGTTATACCTAAGTCCAATGATGTGGGCGGTTATGATGTTGCCAAAGGTATGTGGATGAGTACCGAAAATATTGAAGCCAATAATAACAAGCACCTTAGCTTTGGTATTGGCATGGATTTCAGTAAGCCATGTGTTGTGGCAGAGGGAATTGAGTTAAATGAAGAGGGTAAGCCAAAGCTAACTTTTTGTGATAAATAATAGAAGTGTAGGATGAAATCGAACTGTATTTCTCTTACTTTGGGGTGGTAAAAAAACGGTGGCAACAGTGATGTTAGCCACCATTTTTTTAATTAAAACTCCGTTTCACCGCCAAACGCGCTAATAAGCTCACCAATAAAGTCAATAAGCTCAGCGCTCATAATCGAAAAGTCAGCATCAAACTGTGTTGCGGCATCGTCGTATTGCTCGTCTTCTTGTTGAACTAAATCGGTAAATTTAAGTTGTTTTATACTTAAGTTTTCATCGATGGAGAATAGAATTTTATCGCGCCAATTCAATTGTAGTTGTGAGACGTAGAAGCCCGCATTGAGGTGGGCGATGAATTCATCGCTTTGTAAATCGAATTGCTTACAACGCAAGGTGCTTTCTTGTTGAGGTTCTTTTAAAACACAATCTTGGCCAAAAGCAAAGGCTTCGGGGGCGCTGCTGCTTTTCAACCATTGCGTCATGCTTTGCGCGGGAATGCCTTTGCAAGTCAATGGAATAACGGCAAGACTGCCAATGCTTTCGCGTAATTGGTTGAGTAGGGTTTCTGCTTTATTGGCTGAGCTGGAGTTGATAAATAGCAGTCCTTGCGCGGGTGCGATAAAAGCATAAAGCAAACGTGAGCGAGTAAAAGCGCGAGGCAGTAAATCGAAAATCAGTTCTTCTTTTAATACGCCTTTTTCTTTACGATAAACTTCTCTGGCTTCCTTTTCTTGAATTTCCTGTACTTTTTCTTCCAGCTTTTCATTGATGACTGCGGCAGGCAGTAGCTTCTCTTGCTCTTTTGCGCAAATCATCAAAAAGCCGTTGGTGCTGTGTACTAGCTGTTCACCATGCTTGCCTAATGGTGAAACCCAGCCGAAACTGCTGGTTTGTTGGTTGTTGCAAGCTTGGAATGTGTGTTCGGCGAGTTTTTCTTCCAGTGCGAGGTCGGTCAGCATAAATGGCTTGGTAAAACGATAAACTAATAAATTCTTAAACCACATAATGTGCTTCCATTGATAAAAAACAGCGATAGTAGCGATTGTTTTGTGGAAGTGCAAAGTTTAGTTTTTGTTTGGGATGAGGCTTTGATAGATATTTTTTGCTGTTTTGTGCTGGACTTAAAAGAAACAAGATTTATGTATAAATAGGGTCGAAATTCATCATTGGAATGGATATAAATAAGGCGTTGTTAGTAGGAGAAGCGTTATGTTGCGTAGCTTGCTGAAAAAATACAAGAAAGACTCAGGTAAAGATAATTTACATAATTTAAGTTTGGAATTTGCAAGCGCGCTTGGGAATGAT
>CAZMQC010000134.1:0-1100 GCA_964568295.1 uncultured Spongiibacteraceae bacterium
CCAACAAGGTTAGAGCGGTGAATACGCTCAAAACTTTCAGCAATCACGGCTTTTACGCCCAGTAAGCGCGTACCTTTAGCCGCCCAGTCACGGCTAGAGCCTGTACCGTATTCTTTACCTGCAATGACGATAAGCGGTGTGTCGCTATCAATATAGCGCATCGCTGCATCATAAATAGAAAGCTGTTCACCTGATGGAATATGGCGAGTATAGCCGCCTTCCACGTTATTCAGCATTTCATTACGAATACGGATGTTGGCAAACGTACCGCGCACCATGACTTCATGGTTGCCGCGACGAGAACCGTAGGAGTTAAAGCTAAGCTCTTTAACGCCTTGCTCGCGTAGCCAATCGGCGGCAGGACTTTTACGCGCAATCGAGCCAGCTGGCGAAATATGGTCAGTAGTAACGGAATCGCCCAACAAAGCCAAAATACGTGCTTCAACAATATCCTCACCTTGGTGGTCGTTACCTTCTTCAAAAAACGAAGGGTTGCGGATGTAGGTTGAATCGGTTTGCCATTGGTAGGTTTTGCCGTCGGGGACGCTAATCGCTTGCCAAGTTTCATCGCCAGCAAATACTTCAGCGTATTCTTTGCTGTACATGGTGCTTTTAACAAATGCGGCGGCATCATGAATTGATTGATTGCTTGGCCAAATATCTTTTAAGTAAACATCATTGCCTTGTGCATCTTGCCCAATTGGTTCTTGCCATAGGTTAATATTGGTTGTGCCAGCTAGTGCAAAAGCCACGACTAATGGGGGCGAGGCGAGCCAGTTTGCACGGGTACGTGGGTGAATGCGACCTTCAAAGTTACGGTTACCTGATAACACCGCCGATACGGTTAAGTCATTTTTCTCAATTGCCGCGTCAATTTCAGGTAATAATGGCCCTGAGTTACCGATACAGGTAGTGCAGCCATAACCTACAGTGTGGAAGCCAAGCTGTTCAAGATAGGGCGTTAAGCCCGCTTCTTCAAGATAATCGGTAACGACCTTAGAGCCAGGAGCTAAGGAGCTTTTAACCCAAGGTTTGCGTTGTAAGCCTTTGGCAATGGCGTTTTTAGCTAACAAGCCCGCAGCTAACATCACATTAGGGTT
>CAZMQC010000134.1:1200-4593 GCA_964568295.1 uncultured Spongiibacteraceae bacterium
TCAATAGGGAATAAACCGCAGGTCGCGCCGTATTCAGGTGACATATTACCGATGGTTGCGCGGTCGGCGAGCATTAAATGGTCTAATCCGTCGCCGAAATATTCCACAAATTTACCCACTACGCCGTATTTGCGCAGCATTTCGGTGATGGTTAATACTAAGTCTGTGGCGGTAACACCTTCGCGCAATTGTCCCGTTAAACGCACGCCAATGACTTCTGGAATAAGCATAGAAATCGGCTGACCTAGCATAACCGCTTCGGCTTCAATGCCGCCTACGCCCCAACCTAAAACGCCAAGGCCATTAATCATGGTGGTATGGCTGTCGGTTCCAACTAAGGTATCGGGATAAGCCTCTAATACACCGTTGTTTTCACTTGACCAAACCGCCTTACCTAAGTATTCCAAGTTGACTTGGTGACAAATACCCGTTCCCGGCGGCACTACGCGGAAGTTGTCAAAAGCTGATTGCCCCCAGCGTAAAAACTCATAACGCTCACGGTTACGTTTCATTTCCATTTGAATATTTTGTTCCAGCGCGGTTTCACTAGCATAGAAATCGACCATGACCGAGTGGTCTATGACTAAATCTACCGGTTTAAGCGGATTAATCACCGATGGGTCGCCGCCGCGTTTGGCAACATAATCACGCATCGAAGCTAAATCGACCACGCCGGGTACACCAGTAAAGTCTTGCATTAAAACACGGGCAGGGAAGAAAGCGATGTCGTGTTTGGAACTGCGTGTTTTGCTCCAGCTTAGTAAGTTTTCAATATCTTGTTTTTTAACGCTGACGCCATTTTCATGACGTAAGGCGTTTTCGAGGAGGATTTTTAAAGAAAAAGGCAGCTTAGCAACGTCGCTATAGCCTTGTTTTTCGAGCGTTTTTAAGTTGTGATAATGGTAAGTTTGACCGTTAACGGTGAGTGTTTGTTGGGTGGAAAAACTATTGTGTGGCATATTTATTCCCTCGGATTTCTAAGAATAATAAATTACGTTCTAACGTTTCTTGCCATAGGCGTTCATGCTGCTCAACGTCTAAGTGCGCCAAGGTATCGGCGTATTCTGGAATGTCAGTAAAAGGAATGCGTACATCTTCATTCCGTGAGCTGTTTTCAAATAACACAAAACCAAGCACCATCCAAAGTAGTGACTGTCCATACCGTAGCGCAACGCCGTGCTCAATACCAGTTTTTTCGATAATATCCGCCAGTTGTTCAATCAGTTGAATCATTGAAGCGGCGGGCATTGCTTGATTAAATAAACCCATCAGATGCTGTTTTTCGTGTAAGCGCTGGCGTAGTTGAGTGAGTAAATGGCTCAATGCTTTGGCAGGGGTTAAATTCTGCTCAGTGGAGAAGTCTAAATTGATGGTGCTGTCGGTTAATGCTTTGAGTAGCGCTTGTTTGCTTGGGAAATAAGTATAGATACTGGGTGCGGATAAGCCGAGTTTGGTGGCTAAACGACGAAAGCTAAGCGCTGTTTCGCCGCCTTCTTGTAGAAGCTGTTCGGCAGCCAGTAAAATTTCTTCTTGGCTGGTTGAGGTAGGGCGACCCGTGCGTTGTTTTTTTTGACTCATGAAAATAAGAGGCTTAACAATAAAGTAAGCCTCATATTAACAGCCTTTAGATTTATTTCTAATAGATTAGCGGCTTTGTTTTTCAAATACCTTGGCAAGGATTTTATGAAAAGTCACGGGTAATAAGCGTTTAATAATATCGACCATCACCGAATCTTTGCCTACGCGAACGCGTTGTTTACGTTTTTCTACCGCGTTAACAATGATGGCGGCGGCTTTGTCCGCAGGCATGGCGAAGCGCTTGACCTTTTCAAAGAACTGGCGGCTGGCTTCTTTGTCCACGGCATGTTCGGTCGCGACGTTGAAAATATTGGTTTGGATAGCGCCAGGGTGAATGCTAGTCACATGGATGTTGCGGTGTTTATATTCCGCATACATGGCTTCGTTAAGGGCGCGAACAGCGGCTTTGCTTAAACAATAACTGGTTTGTTTGGGCAGACCAGCAAAGCCAGCCAAGCTAGAAGTTGTAGCAATATGCGCTTCAGGACGCTGTAGTAAATAGGGCATAAAAAAGTGATAACCATAAATTACGCCCCAAACATTAATGCCCATGATTTTTTTCCAATCATTTAGGCTATGTTCTTCAAAAGTTTTGTCGATAGTAATGCCAGCGTTATTAAATAACACGTCGATTTGTTTGTGCTGTTCAACAATTTCTTGTGGCAGGTTTTGCATACGTTCTTCGTTGCTAACATCAGCAATATGTGTGGTGTATTTGCCAGAAAATCCGCTGATTTCTGTTAGGGTTTGTTGCAAACCTTGTTCGCTGACATCGATTAGGGCTAAGTTACCGCCTTTTGCGGCGATGTGTTTTGCGATGGCGCGACCAATACCGCTACCTGCGCCGGTAATCACTGTCACTTTTTCTGACCATTGAATCATGTTGCTTACCTTTGATTTTATATTTTGCGGCTTATTGTAATCTTATGTAATGAAATTGCATATTTATTTTATACCCGACTAAATTACTCAACTATTGACGTAATAGTAAAACAGGCAGAATATAGCGCTAAGTTTTTGGCTTGTTACGCCATTTGTTTCAGTGAGGTATTTATGATTAACAAAGCGCCTAGTTTTTTTGCGGAAGCGCCAAGCATTATTGTGCATGATGAATTGGCTCAGTTTTTAGGCACCAGTGAAAATGGCTTTTTTAAATATCATTATCAAGACGTAGTGATGCAGGCTGGGCATTCTTGCCCAACAGTGGCATCGGCATTTTTAATGACGCGTGCTGCATTAAAAGCCTTGTATCAGGATTCTGTGCCAGAGCGCGGTTGGATTAAAGTAGAGTGGCGTGAGGATAAAGAAACAGGGGTAACGGGTGTGATGGCGAACGTAGTGAGTTTTATTACAGGCGCTTGCGATGAAGGTGGTTTTAAGGGGATTGCTAATCGTTTTAATCGCAGTCACTTAGTCGATTTTGCTTGTGATATTGATAGCGAAGTGCGTTTTACGCGTATGGATAATCAGCAAAGCGTTGAGGTGGATTTGAATTTACAAGCAGTGCCTATGCACCCACGTGTTCGCGAGCTAATCCCTTTGTGTATTAGCCAACAGGCAACCGCCGAGCAGCTTAAAGAATTTGGCGAGGCGTGGCAGTCGCGTGTCAAAGCATTATTGCTTGAACACGCTGATGATTTAGAGGTTATTCAGGTAAAAGCGGTTTGATTAACTTCGCTGTACTAGGGCTGCAAGCCCTAGCTTATTCTTTTGGCTCAACAGGCTTTTCGACGATTTGAATATCAAAGTGTTTGCGGGTGGTTAAATCACCATCGGACACTTCAATGATAATAGTTTCTTCGCCTAGGTCTTTAG
>CAZMQC010000135.1:0-4584 GCA_964568295.1 uncultured Spongiibacteraceae bacterium
ACAGGCGGCATCGTCATTTGCGGACGCAACTGCTTATGACAACAAGGCGAGCAAATAATAATTTCCGCGTTGGCTTGAATACCCATATAAATCGCATAATCGGTGGCAGTATCGCAGGCATGTAAGGCAATCATCATATCTAGCCCCGTGCTTTTATAATGTTGCACATCGCCTTGCTCAAAAACCAAGCCTGTTAAATCGAGCTTTTTCACGGTGTTATTACACAAGTCCACCAAGTTTTGTCGCAATTCTACGCCGATAATTTGCGCATCAAGTTGTAAGTTATTTTGCAGATAATCATGCACAGCGAACGTTAAATAAGCTTTGCCGCTGCCAAAATCCGCAATCTTCAGACCTTTTTTGCTCTCTAATCCCGTATTTTTAATTGCCCCAGCGATAATCTCTAAGAACTTATTTATCTGCTTCCACTTACGCGACATGCTAGGAATTAATTGATGCTGTTTATCAGTAATGCCCAGCTCCACCAAAAATGGGCGATCAAGACTTAAATAACGTTGTTTTTCGCGATTATGCTCGGTCTTGGCTTGAGCTGTTTTTAGCACCGTTTCGCTCATTAACGGCTTGCCTTTTTTGCTGATGGTTAGCTGAATATCTTTTGTGTCGGTCAATAAATTGGCTTGGCGAAATTCTTTTTCTAAGCACGTGCTGATCATTTCCAGCGCCTGCTCAACCAGCAAGTTCTTGGTAATATCGCGGGTTTTATAGGTATAAACAAAGCTAATATGCGGAATTTGTTTAATATCAACCAAACGCGCAGTGATGCGCTGTAAATCCTGCTCGCCTTGATAACGCGACAACACCAAACGCTGCATGGTTTGCTGCTGAATGCTCTCGGCAAGTTGCTGTAAAAATGGCTGAATTGCGGGAAGATGGCTCATTATTTAACACAATTTGGAAAAAGTTTAGTTTAATACGAACCTTGGTTTTATGCCTTAACGTTTTGTTTAACAAGTTTTTTCGCACATTCCCGCGCTTATTGCTAAAATACGCGTTTTTTATCCGACAGCAAGTTCATGGCTCTAGTTGTTTTTGGCATCAATCACGATACAGCGACCGTCGCACTGCGCGAAAAAGTTGCTATTGCGCCTGAGTGCATGTCAGAAGCGCTGCTTTCGCTATGCCAGCAAGAGCATGTGCAAGAAGCGGTGATTTTATCAACCTGTAACCGCACCGAGATTATTGCTAGCTGTTCGCATACCGACCATGACGAAATCGTGCATTGGTTAGCAAGCCATCGCAAACTCGGCGCAGACACCCTAAACACGCATTATTATCAACACTGCGGCGATGATGCGATTTTGCACATGATGCGAGTTGCAAGCGGCTTAGATTCGATGATTTTGGGCGAGCCACAAATCTTGGGGCAAATGAAATCCGCTTATGCGGTTGCCAAACAAACTGGCACGGTTCATGGTGAGTTGCACCAAGCCATGCAGCATACGTTCAACTACGCCAAGAAAGTACGCACCCAAACCGCTATTGGTGAAAACCCTGTTTCGGTTGCTTTTGCCGCCGTGAATTTATCACAGCGGATTTTTAGTGACTTATCCAAAAGCAAAGCCTTGTTGATTGGCGCAGGCGAAACCATTGATTTAGTTGCCAAACATTTATACGAGAAAAAAATCGGTGGCTTAATTGTTGCCAACCGCACCTTAACTCGCGCCGAGCAACTGGCGAAAAACTATCGCGCCGAAGCAGTGTTATTAACCGATATTGCCGAGCGACTGGCCGAGGTGGATATTGTAATTTCATCAACCGCCAGCCAACTGCCGATTTTAGGTAAGGGCGCGGTCGAAAACGCACTAAAAAAACGCAAGCGCCGCCCTATTTTTATGGTGGATATCGCCGTTCCACGCGATATTGAGCCAGAAGTCGGCCAGCTGCGCGACATTTACCTTTATACGGTCGATGATTTACGCGATATTATTGATGAAAATCGCCAAGCGCGCTTAAACGAAGTCGAAAAAGCCGACGTAATTTTGCATGAAGGCGTGGAAGCTTGGCACAATAATCAACGCGTTAACAACGTAGTGCCGTTATTACGCGCTTACCGTGAGCAAGCTGAATCGCTGCGTGACCAAGAATTAGAAAGAGCATTAAAACAGCTTGCCGCTGGGACAGATGCCGAAAAAGTATTGCAAAATTTTGCGCGCTTACTGACCAATAAATTAATTCATACTCCCTCAACTCAGCTCAAAAAAGCCGGCGAATCTCAGCAATGGGAACTCATTAGCCAATTTGCCCAATTTTTTGACCTACCCGTTGATGAAGAAACCGGAAAAGACCTATGAAACCGTCAATGTTAATGAAGCTAGAAAGCTTATCCGAACGCTATCAGGAAATTGCAGCATTGCTCAGCGAGGCGGATACCATTGCCGACCAAAACCGTTTTCGTAGTCTTTCCAAAGAATACGCTGAACTCGAAGATATAGCGCAAGCCTTTGAACAATATAAAAAAATCCTTGACGATATTGAAGAAGCCAAATTATTAAGCGAAGACGATGACGCTGAAATGCGTGCTATGGGCAAAGAAGAACTTTACGCAGCGCAAGAACGCAAAGAGCAGCATGAACACGACATGCAAACGCTGTTGATTCCGAAAGATCCGAACGATGCCAATAACGTGTTTTTGGAAATTCGCGCGGGAACGGGTGGCGATGAAGCGGCGATTTTCTCTGGCGATTTATTCCGCATGTACTCGCGTTATGCAGAAAACCAAGGTTGGCGTATCGAAGTGCTAAGCGCTAACGAGGGCGAACACGGTGGTTATAAAGAAATTATTACCCGTATTGCTGGCACCGATGTTTATAGCAAACTGAAATTTGAATCAGGCGCGCACCGCGTACAACGCGTTCCAGCCACCGAATCGCAAGGGCGCGTACATACTTCCGCTTGCACGGTTGCGATTATGCCTGAACCGCCCGAAACCGAAGAAGTGGATATTAACAAAGCTGATATTCGTATTGATACCTTCCGCGCGTCAGGCGCGGGCGGTCAGCACGTTAACAAAACCGACTCGGCCATCCGTATTACTCATATTCCAACAGGGATTGTGGTGGAATGTCAGGACGAGCGCTCGCAACATAAAAACCGTTCACGCGCCTTATCCTTACTACAAGCCAAACTCAACCAAAGCGCAATTGATGCGGCAGCCTCCGCACAAGCCAGTGAGCGCAAAAGCCTAGTGGGCAGCGGCGACCGTTCCGAGCGTATCCGCACTTACAACTACCCACAAGGGCGTGTCACCGACCATCGCATCAACCTGACCTTATACAAGCTTGATGAAGTCATGGAGGGCGATTTGCAGTCGGTTATTGAGCCATTATTGCAGGAATATCAAGCCGACCAGCTTGCCGCGCTTGCCAATGACTAATATTCAGCAAGGTTTAGCGCAAGCTAGCCAGCAAATTGAGCGCCTTGATGCGGAAGTTTTGTTGGCTTTTGTGCTCAATAAGCCGCGTAGTTTTTTATATACTTGGCCTGAACAGCTACTCGATACCCCACAGTTGCAACAATTCGAGCTACTAATTACTGAAAAAAAACAAGGTAAGCCCACCGCCTATTTAACCGGTGTTCAAGAATTCTGGTCATTACCTTTAAGCGTTAATCCACACACCTTAATTCCACGCCCCGAAACCGAGCAATTAGTGGATGCAGTATTAAATGACTATCCAGCGTCAACTCCATTAATCGTTTGGGACGCGGGCACAGGCTCAGGCGCAATTGCCCTAGCCTTAAAACATGAACGCCCCAATTGGCATGTTTTCGCCAGCGATTTGAGCGCAAACGCCTTAGCAGCTGCGCAGCAAAATAGCCACAAATTAGCGCTGCCTATTCATTTTATTCATGCTGCTTGGCTTGGCGCCGTTGCGCCGCAAAGCCTCGACATTCTTGTGAGCAACCCACCTTATATTGCAGAATATGATGAACATTTAGCTGATTTACGCCATGAGCCGTTATCGGCTTTGGTGGCAGAAAACCAAGGTATGGCGGATATTGAACAACTGTGCGCGCAAGCCAAATTCGCTTTAAAACCGCAAGGTCGTTTTTATGTTGAACATGGTTACAATCAGCAAGAGCCGGTCGAGCAAGTATTTTTAAAACATGGCTTTAGCCATATTTGCTGTTACCACGATTACGCAGGCTTGCCGCGCTTTACTTGTGGGCAAAAACCATGAATGACCAGCAGTTGCTACGCTACAGCCGTAATATTTTGCTCGACGGATTTGATATTGAAGGGCAAGAAAAATTATTACAAAGCACCGTGCTGATTGTTGGCGCAGGCGGCTTAGGCTGCCCCGCAGCACTGTATTTAGCGGCAAGCGGCGTCGGGCATCTTATGATTGCAGACCACGACACGGTTGAATTATCCAATTTACAGCGGCAAATCGGTCACACGACCGCCAATATCGGGCAAAATAAGGTGCGTTCTTTAGCGCAGCAATTAACGGCGCTCAATCCTACGTTAAACATTACCGAAGTTGCCGAACGAATAAATAGCGAAAACTGTCAATTTTGGTTAGAAAAAGCCGACATTGTGCTGGATTGCACGGATAACTTCGC
>CAZMQC010000136.1:0-2280 GCA_964568295.1 uncultured Spongiibacteraceae bacterium
TAAGGTACGTCGTAGTTGATAACGTGGCTAATGCGCTCAACGTCTAAGCCGCGCGCAGCAACGTCGGTGGCAACCAAAATATCGACGCGACCGTTTTTAAGTAAGTTGATCACGCGTTCGCGTTGCGCTTGCGCGATGTCGCCGTTTAAAGCTTCTGCTGCATAACCATTGGCTTGCAGCGCTTCGGCAACTTCAACGGTGGCGTTTTTAGTGCGCACGAAAATAATCATGCCATCAAAATCTTCCACTTCCATAACGCGCAATAATACTTCGGTTTTTTCAAAGCCGCGCACCTGCCAATAACGCTGACGAATAGTTTCAGCGGTAGTGGTTTTAACCTTGATGGTGATTTCAACAGGGTCTTGTAAGTAGTTTTGCGTAATGCGACGGATAGGTGCAGGCATGGTTGCTGAGAACAATGCTGTTTGGTGATTTTCAGGCATTTGCTGCAAAATCCACTCAACATCGTCGATAAAGCCCATGCGTAGCATTTCATCAGCTTCGTCTAATACCAACGCTTTTAAATCGGATAAATCTAAAGTACCGCGACGAATATGGTCCATTACGCGACCAGGGGTTCCAACAATCACTTGTGGGCCGCGATCTAATTGGCGTAATTGCGTGCGATATTCTTGACCGCCATAAATCGGTAATACTTTAAAGCCACGGATATGCTTAGCGTAGCTAGAAAATGCGTCGGCAACTTGAATAGCAAGTTCGCGAGTAGGCGCTAGCACTAAAACTTGGGTTTTATTGAGCGAGGTGTCAACGCGCGATAATAACGGTAGTGCGAAAGCGGCAGTTTTACCCGTACCGGTTTGCGCAACGCCGAGAATATCTTTGCCTTCTAAGATGTGTGGGATAGCTTGTGCTTGAATAGGTGAAGGTGTCTCGTAGCCTAATTCGCTAACCGCAGTCAACGCTTCAGCGCGCAGACCTAACTCGGCAAAGCCGCTAATAAGTGTGTTTTCTTCTGACATGATAATACCTTGCCATAATGACTATGGCGGTTGAGGTGGTGTGATGGTTCGCAATCAACTGATGCCTTTCACCAAGCCCTTCAACCTTATCAATATCAAAGCGGACTGTTCAAAAGACGTTCAGTGGCAGGTCTAAGACCTTAAAACCCCGAAGCTAAAATGACAAATTTTTAGCAGACGCGTATTCTATAGAAAAACCGCGTTAATTACCCGTGTAATATTGTTTAGGAAATTAACATGGGTAAAATGGCGGTCGCTTTCTTGCTTTATTATGCGTTTATATTCCCATAATAGCGCGTGGCTTGCCTTTACCAATAGTCGGTTTACACGCTTGTACTTGGCTGCTGCTTAAACCGTGCTGGTCAATTAGGGTGGAACGTATAAACTCCAAGCGTTGCTCAGCAAGGGTTTTGCTCGCTTCGTCCCATTGATATTTTCCATCGTCTTTGAGCATGAGAGGCTTTTCTCTTGCTAAGAAATCTTGCTCGGTAACTACGACGCAGCTAACAATTGAAAAGTCCTTTTTATCTTGAATCATCTCGGCAACTTTTGCTAAATAGCCTTTTTGTTTTTCAACCATGTTGGCAGTTCCTGGTTCAAACAACACGTCTTCAAAACGCGCCTGTAAGGTTCTATCGCTAATGGCTTCTGACACCATCATAATCGCACCAAACGGTTGCACCGCAAATTTGAAATAAGTAACCGCTGTGTTTTTAACCGCTTGGCGAATAGCGCCTGACATAATCGTGCTTACTTTAACATCGGGATCGTTTAAGTCGCCCTTGACGGGTACGGTTAGGTTGAGGGTGTTGCGCTTATCAGTGATGATTTTGAGCGCGGTGCTGACAGGCATAGCAATGGATTTGCTGGCCTGCGCGATAATTTCTTCGTTAACGGGTTTGAGGTCTATACGCTGAATTCTAACCTTGGTTTCGCTATCAAGCTGCCCTTGTTTGATAGCAATGCGGCTATCACTGTTGAACTGTCCTTGTTTGGCCTGATAGCCGATGGCTTGTTCGATATAGGCAGATAAGTCGGGTAGTTCAATGCCTTGAATTTGAGCGTTTAATGAACCGTTCATGGCGGTTAAATCGGCAAGTGGCGCTAGTTCCCCTGTGACTAAAAAGCGACCATGTTGGTAGAGTTTTAAGTCAATATCCAAGGGCGTTAATTGATTGGGTTGCTTGCTATCGAGATTACCGAGTGCAATTTTTTGTAGGTTTACACTGTGTTTAACGGGTGGTTCAACGTTGCCGTCAACAAAGTGAATGTTGTTTGTGCCGTCAATCAGGATTTGTTT
>CAZMQC010000136.1:2380-4554 GCA_964568295.1 uncultured Spongiibacteraceae bacterium
GGTTGAATTGATACACCAATTTTTGATTGAACAGAGGCTTTAACCAAAAACTGTTGAATATCTTCAGGTAAAAACTGCTTAACGGGCGCAAGGTTTAGATTTTTTAAATCAATCGCAACGTCAAATTGCTGGGTTTCTGCTAAAGGCGCTAGCTCACTTTTTATACTTAATGGCGCACCGTTAATATGCGCTTCAACCAAAAGCGGTGTTGCTTGTTCAGATTGCCAAAGCAAAAACTGGCCGAGTACTACTTTATCCAACGCAATCGTATGATTTTGCTGTTGGTAATTGGCATTGATCACAATATTGTTAAGGTCGATACGTTGAATGCCAAAGCTCCAAGCGCTAGGCGCGCTTTCAGTATCGTCATCGTTGCTGTCATCGCTTTGCGGGAGAGGAATGCCAATCACAAGTTGTTCTTGTTCTTCGAAGACGGCTAGTTTTAAACCTGAAACAACTAGGTCATCGACCAAAATTTGTTTATTGAGTAAAGTGGATAAATCGAGATCAACAGCCAGCTCGTCTAGGGCAAGCGTGGTTTGTTGCTGATAATCAACTTGAAGATTTTTGAGGGCAAAACGTCCTGTAAATAAATTTAAATCAATGTCTTCAATTTGTGCGCGTTCTGCACCAAGCTCTTTTAATGCATACTCTGCGCCAAAGCGAATGCCAATTGGCAATATAGCTAATATCACCGCAATAAAGATTGCAAAGTAAAGCAGCCATTTAGCTACACGAAAGATAAGATTTTTTTGAGGTTTGCTTGCTGCTTGGTTCATAATGCGCCAGTGAGTGTCCTAAATTTGTTGTATTTTAACGAGTTTGCGCGCTTTGTGCATGATTGATTGTTAACGGAGAAAGGGAAATAAAATGTTACTAGTGGAAACCTATTATTGGGTAGTGATTGCTGGATTAATCTTGATGTCATTGGTTATATTCGGTCAATTCTGGGCTGCTCGAAATCGCGCCATTGCATTCAAACAGCGTATCGAAACGCTTGAGCAGACCGAGAAAAGCTATTTTGCTGCGCAGTTGCAATTAAATGCGCACGACATTAACGCTGGGTATAAGGCGCAGCAAATCGCCGAAAAAGAACAGCAAGTACAAGCGTTGGAGCAAAAGCTAGAACAAGTTCAGCAAGAATTATTGGTGTTAACCAAACGCTTTGTGCAGTTGCAAACCGAAACTAACGAGCGTGAAGCGAGTCATCAACGGGAGCTTGCTAATTTTGCTGAGCAAAAGCAGCAGTTAACCGAGCATTTTAAAAATTTGTCGCAAGAGATATTGGAGGCGAAAGCTAAAGCCTTGCAAGAAAAAAGCCAGCAAAGCTTGAGCATTATCATGCAGCCATTCCAACAGTCCATGGATGGCTTTAAAAAAGAAATTCAGGAAATCCATCACCGTGAGGCGTTACAGCAAGGTGAGCTGCGTAAGGAACTGGAACACTTAAAAAATCTAAACCAGCAAATCACCAAAGAAGCATCGGAGTTAGCAACTGCCTTGCGTGGTCAGAAAAAACTGCAAGGTAATTGGGGTGAATTAATTCTAGAAAATATTTTAGAGCGTTCGGGTTTGCGTAAAGATGTGGATTATCGCCGCGAAGTCAGCTTGAAAACTCAAGAGGGCGAGCGTCAACGTCCCGATGTCGTGGTGTATTTGCCGCAAGATAAGCACCTGATTATTGACTCGAAAGTGTCGCTTTCAGCTTATACCCGCTATGTGAACGCGGAAGATGAGCAGGAACGTTTACAAGCTTTGCAGGAGCACGTTAGCGCGATTAAAGACCGTCTGAGCGAATTAGCAAATAAGGATTATTACAAGCTGCCGGGGCTGAACTCGCCTGAAGTGGTTTTTATGTTTATTCCGATTGAATCGGCGTTTGTGGAAGCATTAAAAGCGGATGAAGGCATTTTCCAACAAGCTATTGAGAATCATATTTTAATCGCAACGCCTACAACTTTACTCACTAGTTTAAATATTGTGCGGCAACTTTGGCGTTATGAGGAACAAAACAAAAATACGGTCTTGTTGGCGGAAAAAGCCGAAGGTGTGTTTAAAAAGCTGAATACCTTTTTGTCGAGCTTCGAGAAAATCAAAAAAAGCTTGGACAGCGCGCAAGATGCTTATCAAACAGCTGAAAACCAACTGCTTAGCGGTCGTGGCAATTTGGTTAA
>CAZMQC010000137.1:0-4515 GCA_964568295.1 uncultured Spongiibacteraceae bacterium
TCAAAACTGCTAAAAACGCCGCTTGCGGGATTTCAACGTTACCCACTTGTTTCATACGTTTTTTACCCGCTTTTTGCTTTTCTAACAGTTTACGCTTACGCGTCGCATCGCCACCATAACATTTTGCGGTCACGTTTTTACGCAAGGCTTTTACCGTCGTTCTTGCCACTACGTTACCGCCAATCGCGGCCTGAATCGCCACATCAAACATCTGCCGAGGAATTAAGTCTTTCATTTTCTCCGCTAAGGCACGCCCTTTGTTATGGGCATTGTCACGGTGCACAATGAGCGCCAAGGCGTCCACTCGATCACCGTTAATAAGCACATCCAACTTCACTAAATTAGCCGATTGAAAACGATCAAAGCTATATTCCAACGAAGCAAAACCACGGCTAACCGACTTCAGGCGGTCAAAGAAATCCAACACCACTTCCGCCATGGGAATGTCATACACCACTGAAACCTGCATACCCAGATACAACAAATCTTTTTGGATGCCGCGCTTTTCAACACACAAATTAATCACGCTGCCGAGATAATCCTGCGGCACCAGTACGTGCACACGCGCAATCGGCTCGCGCATATCTTCAATCACGCCAGGATCAGGCAATTTTGACGGGCTATCCACATAAACAATCGTACCGTCTTTTTTCTCCACCTCATAAATAACCGTTGGCGCGGTGCTGATTAAATCCAAATCATATTCACGCTCTAAACGCTCCTGAATAATCTCCATGTGCAACATACCCAAGAAGCCGCAACGAAAACCAAAGCCCAGCGCATCCGAACTTTCAGGTTCATAAAACAAGGATGCATCATTCAACGATAATTTTTCTAAAGCATCACGAAAATCTTCATAATCGTCCGACGATACGGTGAACATACCCGCATACACTTTCGGTTGCACTTGTTTAAAACCGGGCAACGGCGACACGGCGTCCGCATCTTTAGCATGAGTCAAGGTGTCGCCCACTGGCGCACCATGAATATCTTTAATACCTGCGATAATAAAGCCCACCTCGCCCGCTTCTAAATAATCTTTATCAACTGGCTTGGGGGTAAAAATCCCTAAATTATCAACTTGATGCACACGTCCAAGTGTTTTAGTAACGATTTTATCTTTTTTATGCAGGCGACCATTAACGATACGCACCAACGACACAACGCCCAAATAATTATCGAACCAAGAGTCAATAATTAAGGCCTGTAAAGGTGCGTTGCGATCACCTTGCGGCGGCGGAATCACTTCAATGAGCTGATTTAGTACATCTTCTACGCCCATGCCCGACTTAGCACTGGTATGCACAGCGCCAGTCGCATCAATACCGATAATTTCTTCAATTTCTTTGGCAACACGCTCTGGCTCAGCTTGCGGCAAATCCATTTTGTTCAAAACGGGCATCACTTCCAAACCCTGCTCAATAGCGGTATAACAGTTGGCAACCGACTGCGCTTCAACGCCTTGCGCCGCATCAACCACCAACAGCGCCCCTTCGCAAGCCGCTAACGAACGCGAAACTTCATAAGAAAAGTCCACGTGACCGGGGGTGTCAATAAAGTTTAATAAATAGGTTTCGCCATTACGGGCTGTGTATTCCAAGCTAACGCTATGCGCTTTAATAGTAATACCACGCTCACGCTCCAAGTCCATTGAGTCTAATACTTGCGCTTCCATTTCTCGTTCGCTTAAGCCGCCGCAAATTTGAATAAAACGGTCTGCTAACGTCGATTTACCATGGTCGATATGGGCAATAATTGAAAAGTTACGAATATGCGAAAGTTCGGCCACTGTATGCTCTGTCCAAAAAACTGATTAAAAAAGAATGGATTTTACCTGAAAGCCAAGCAATGAGGTAGGGATTGCGTAAGTAAATGCTGTTTGACGCGGGGGTATAAATAGAAATGGGGCTTTCGCCCCATCTTTGATTCCATTAATAATTACTACGCTGTTCCGCTTTCAGCTTATTTTTTTCAGCCTCTTGCTTTTCCTTATTTTTTCTCGCTTGTTCTTTGTCAGCAATCACTACCGCGCTACCACTGGCCGTACTTAAGCCGGGAGATTGCATTAACGGCAATTGACTTGCGCTCACATTGCCTTCGGCAACAAAACCATTGCCTGTTGCGGTCTCAGCTAAACGCCATTGCTGTACACCAAATACCGCAACAAAAGCGAATGCAGCGGCAGTTGCAAAACCAATCATCGGCTTTGCTGTTTTTCGACTGGGTTTCACGCTTGGTTCATTGGCTATCGCGCTAGCAACTGCCGATGAAATATCCATTTTGCAGTGAATAGCAGTTACCTGCTTGCTGCAAGCATCACGCATAAGCTGATAACGACGTAGTTGCTGCACTTCCGCATCCGTCATTTCGCCCAATACTCGACGCACCTCAAACTCGCTGCACTCGCCATCAAACAAAGCCGATAGCATTTCTTGACGCTGCTGATTCATTTATCCGCCTCAACCGTTACTCGTTAAAACTTTTCTTCATGGCCAAATCGACCGCTTCACGCGCTCTAAAAATCCGTGAACGCACCGTACCAACGGGGCAAGCCATTACTTGCGCAATTTCTTCATAACTCAGACCATCGTATTCACGTAAAGTTAGCGCACTACGCAAATCTTCTGGCAAATCTTTAATCGCTTGGTTCACAATCACCATTAATTGCTCGCCCATTAAATTTTCTTCGGGCGAATCAATATCTCTTAAACCATCTGCACCATCAAAAAAGATCGCATCATCGACTTCAATATCATCATTCGGTGGGCGTCGATTACGCGCCACTAAATAATTTTTCGCCGTATTAATCGCGATACGATACAGCCATGTATAAAACTGACTATCGCCACGAAAATTAGCTAGCGCGCGGTAAGCTTTGATAAAAGCCTCTTGTGCAACATCTTGTACTTCATCGGGGTCTCTAATAAAACGGCTAATTAACGCGGCAATTCGATGTTGATATTTAATCACCAACAAATCAAACGCGCGTTTATCGCCCTGCTGCACCCGTTCTACCAACTGCTGATCCGAATCACCAGCCATAACTATCCTCACAACTTATAGTTGCTAGCCTTTCGAATGTATTGCTAAGACTAGCGTATTTTGAAAAAGTTCTATTAAGGCGTAATCATGCCATAAAAACCAACTTCACGTCATTTGCAACTGCACGGCAAGCACGGTAATTGTTATAATTTGCCAACCATTCTTGCTTATTGGTCGTAAAACCATGAATCGACACTACTTCTACGATGTGCTTATTATCGGCAGCGGCGCAGCTGGCTTAGGGCTTGCGCTCAACTTAGCCAAGCAGCTTAAAGTCGCTATTATTTGTAAGAATGCGGTATCGGAAGGTAGTACTTACTACGCGCAAGGCGGCATCGCTGCGGTATTAGATGCGCATGACAGCGTCGATTCGCACGTAAAAGACACCATGATTGCTGGCGCTGGTTTATGCCATGAAGATGCGGTGCGTTTTACCGTAGAAAATAGTAAAGCCGCTATTGATTGGTTAATTAACGAAGGCGTTGAGTTTGATAAGCAAGACGATAACACGCATTACCATTTAACCCGCGAAGGCGGGCATAGCCATCGCCGCATTATTCATTCCGCCGATGCTACTGGCAAAGCGGTTTCAACCACATTAATCGGGCAAGCCAGCGCCAACCCCAATATTACATTCTTTGAACACCATATCGCGGTGGATTTAATCAAGCAAAACCAACGCTGCACGGGCGCGTATGTGTTAGACCAAAACCGCGACAAAGTAGATAGTTTCCAAGCACGTTACGTGGTGCTAGCCACAGGTGGTGCTAGTAAAGTGTATTTATACAGCAGTAATCCCGATGGCAATAGCGGCGATGGCGTGGCGATGGCGTGGCGCGCGGGCTGTCGTATTGCCAATATGGAATTCAACCAATTTCACCCGACTTGTTTATACAATCCCAGCGGCAAAAGCACGCTGATTACCGAGGCCTTACGTGGCGAAGGCGCTTTATTAAAATTGCCGAATGGCGAACGTTTTATGCAACATTTTGACGAGCGCGGCGAGCTTGCGCCACGCGACATTGTTGCCAGGGCCATCGACCATGAAATGAAACGCCTCGGCTTGGATCATGTTTATTTAGATATTAGCCACAAACCTGCCAGCTTTATTCATCAACATTTTCCCAATATTTACCAAAGTTGTATCGAAATTGGCATTGATATAACCAAACAGCCTATTCCCGTTGTACCTGCGGCGCATTATACCTGTGGCGGCATTTTGGTTGACACCATGGGGCGCACCGATGTTGACGGTTTATTAGCGATTGGCGAAACCACGTTTACAGGTTTGCACGGCGCTAATCGCATGGCAAGTAACTCGCTGTTGGAATGTTTGGTTTACGCGCGTTCAGCGGCGGATTATATCTTGGCTAATATCGAGCAACTTGACGATCCCACCCCTTCTCTACCTTGGGACGCCTCGCGTGTTACCACCTCGGATGAAGATATTACTATTTCTCATAGCTGGCACGA
>CAZMQC010000138.1:0-2595 GCA_964568295.1 uncultured Spongiibacteraceae bacterium
AAATACGCGATGAGTCAGGCGTACCCACTTCGTCCATGTAAATCAGTTTTTCATTGCCGCTTTTATCGGTGACGTAGCCAAATTCAAATTTAGTATCAACAAAAATTTGATCCAAGCTCTCCAATGCGCCGCTAATGGTCGCGAAACCTTCTTTTAAGAGCTTTTCGTATAGATCAATATCGCTGGCTTGACGGAAATTAAAGGCAGCATAATTGGCCTCAATTTGCTGGCGGGTAATATTAACGTCATCCGCTTCAGGTACGCCAGGGATACCCGTCAAGATGCCTTTGGTTGACGGCGTAATCAGCAATTCAGGCAGTTTTTGGTCTTTTTGCAAACCATCCGGAATTTGGATACCGCAAAAATCGCGCTCGCCTTTACTGTAGGAACGCCACATTGAACCAGTAATATATTGACGCGCAATCGCCTCAATCATCACGGGACGCGCTTTTTGTACAATCCAAACAAACGGATGCGGAATATCTAAAATATGGCTATCGGCCAAACCTTGTTCACGGAATAATTTAAACCAATGATTTGAAATCGCATTCAGCGCCGCACCTTTACCAGGCACGCCATTCAAGCCATTTTCACCATGCCAAATACAATCAAACGCCGAAATACGGTCGCTAATCACCATAATCGCCAAAGGTGCATCGGGCGCTACGTTATAGCCTTTTTGCTCAATTAAACGACGGCTATCCTCAGCGGTTAGCCAATAAACCGAACGCACCTTACCGCTATGAATCGGCTGATGAGTGCGAATCGGCAAATCGTTATTAACAGCAAGAACTTGATTAGCAAGGCTCATGATGAATCCTTTGGTTTCAAATGAAATAAAGTGTAATATTTTAACAGCTTTTCAGCCATAACGCAGGTTGCATTAAGCTAAAAACATCAATATCCGCTGAAATATAACCTGTTGTAATGCGGCTGTTTCGTTAGCCAAATGATGCTTGGCTTGCGGTAAATACAACGACTCAACTTGGCTAAATTTCTGCAAAATGCGGCGTTTATTGTATTTGCCATCAACCACTACGTCTTTGCCGCCTTGAATTAATAAAGTCGCAATCGTGGAGTGCGGATTAGCATTAAAATGCGCCTGCCAATCGACCAGCGCCTGCACCCAAGTGGTTGATAACCATCGCGTTTGCAAAGGGTCACAATGTTCTAAAAAGTGCATGAATTGTCTGTTACTACTGTTGTCGCGGAAGATACGAGGAATACGCTTTAACACGCGACGCAGCGCATAAAATTGTACTTGCACCAGCCACCAATTCGCAGGCACAACCAGCGGCGCTAGCAAAACCAAATGCTGAAAACCGTGCGTCTTTTGGTTTAACACATAATCCATGGCAATCGCGCCGCCCGTGCTTTGTCCAATAATCGCCCAACTACCTGGCAACTGTTGTTGCGCATCCTGAATCAGCGGCGTAACCGCTTGTTGATACTGCTGAAAACTTTGAATACCAGCGCGAATACCCGAAATGGATAAACCATGCCCTGGCAAATCTAAGCCGATTACATTAAAGCCTGCTTGCACCAAAGTCAGTATCAATTGGTCAAACAAAGCCAGATGATCAGTATAACCGTGCAATAGAAAAACATTTTTTTGGTTATCTGGGCGGATAAACGCTTGCGCTAGCAAGGTAAAATCACCCGCCTTAATATTGCCAAAGCAATGATAAACCCCAGAAATAGCTAAGATTTTATCCAGTCGATAAAAATGACGGTAAGCTTTAATTGCTTCTGTTTCTTCAACCGCTTGCCAACTAAAATCAGGCAGAGGGTGCAGCATCATTGGGTCAAACATCAGTACTCCATGCAACAAAAAAGGCGCTGTACGCGCCTTTATTATTAATTAAAGCTGACCTTTTTCATAGCGCTTATACATATCTTCCAATGAAATGACTTTGATCTTATCAGCATGACCTGCTGTGCCAAATGCCTCATAACGCGCAATACAAATATCACGCATTGCATCAACGGTTTTAGCGAAATATTTACGTGGGTCAAATTCTGATGGATTTTCTGCCAAGAAACGACGCACCGCGCCTGTTGAAGCTAAGCGTAAGTCGGTATCAATATTAACTTTACGCACGCCGTATTTAATCCCTTCAACGATTTGCTCAACGGGCACACCGTAAGTTTCTGGAATTTCGCCGCCAAACTCGTTAATCACTTTCAACCATTCTTGTGGAACCGACGATGAGCCGTGCATAACCAAGTGCGTATTCGGAATACGTTTATGGATTTCTTTAATGCGATCAATGGCCAAAATATCGCCTGTGGGTGGGCGCGTAAATTTATAAGCGCCGTGCGATGTACCGCAAGCAATTGCCAACGCGTCAACGCCAGTTTTCGCTACAAAATCGGCTGCTTCATCAGGGTCGGTCAACATTTGATCCATAGAAAGCGTGCCTTCTGCGCCAATACCATCTTCTTCGCCCGCCTGCCCTGTTTCCAAGGAACCTAAGCAGCCTAGCTCACCTTCAACCGATACACCGCAAGCATGCGCCATTTCAACGGTACGACGGGTCACGTCCACGTTGTATTCATAGGTGGTTGGCGTTTTGCCATCTTCACCTAATGAAC
>CAZMQC010000138.1:2695-4507 GCA_964568295.1 uncultured Spongiibacteraceae bacterium
ACGTCCACGTTGTATTCATAGGTGGTTGGCGTTTTGCCATCTTCACCTAATGAACCGTCCATCATTACCGATGAAAAGCCCAACTGAATCGAGCGCTGGCAAACCGCAGGCGATGTGCCGTGATCTTGGTGCATACAGACTGGAATATGCGGAAACTCTTCAACCGCCGCTAAAATTAAATGACGCAAAAACGGTGCGCCCGCATATTTACGCGCACCCGCAGACGCTTGCACAATCACGGGCGAATTAGTTTTATCCGCCGCTTCCATAATTGCGCGCATTTGCTCTAAGTTGTTAACGTTGAATGCTGGAATACCATAGTTATATTCCGCTGCATGATCGAGTAATTGACGTAAAGAGATTAAAGCCATGAGAGTCGCTCCTTTGCTTTAAAAGTAAATTAAGAACGGCGGAAAATACGCCGTTTGTTTATTAATCGTTATAGCGTGATTTTAACACAGCCACCGCAGGTAATTCTTTGCCTTCTACATACTCTAAGAAAGCGCCGCCGCCGGTTGAAATATAGGACACCTGCTCGCTAATGCCGTATTTATCTACTGCCGCCAAGGTATCACCACCGCCAGCAATTGAAAACGCTGGGCTTTTCGCAATTGCTTCAGCAATCGCTTGGGTGCCTTTGCCGAATTGGTCAAATTCAAAAACACCCACAGGACCGTTCCAAATAATGGTACCAGCATTTTGCAAAATATCAGCTAACTGCTTCGCTGTTTCTGGGCCAATATCAAAAATCATATCGTCGGCTAACACCGCATCGGCGGATTTGATTTCCGCTTGCGCCGTTTCAGAAAACTCTTTGCCAATAACCACATCAACCGGCAAAGGAATATTGGCTTTTGCCATCAATTTTCTTGAAGTTTCCAGCAAATCCACTTCGCATATGGATTTGCCCACCTCTTTGCCCGTTGCGGCTAGGAAGGTAATCGCAATACCACCGCCCACAATTAATTGATCGCATTTATCCGCTAAGGTTTCTAGCACGGTTAGCTTGGTTGACACTTTTGAGCCTGCCACAATCGCCACCATCGGACGTGCAGGATTAGCCAGTGCTTTTTCTAAAGCATCCAGTTCAGCCGACAATAAAGGGCCTGAACAAGCCACTTTAGCAAATTTAGCCACGCCATGAGTTGAAGCTTGCGCACGATGCGCAGTACCAAAGGCATCCATCACAAAAACATCGCATAAGTCCGCATATTGTTGCGCCAAGACTTCGTTATCTTTCTTTTCGCCAACGTTAAAGCGCACGTTTTCTAGCAAAACCACTTGCCCTGCTTGTACATCAAGGGTTTTGCCTAAGTAGTCACTAACTAGTGCGACTTTTTGCCCAAGTAAATCGCTTAAATAATCCGCTACAGGCTGCAAGGTAAACGCTTGGTTTTCC
This sequence comes from uncultured Spongiibacteraceae bacterium, assembly GCA_964568295.1. Lineage (GTDB taxonomy): Bacteria > Pseudomonadota > Gammaproteobacteria > Pseudomonadales > DT-91 > DATCSZ01. Next base: position 4,095 of record CAZMQC010000138.1, read on the forward strand.
TCAGCGCTGCCGCCTTCAACAGGGCGACCTAAATGCGACATCAAAATAACTGCTGCGCCTGCTTTTAACGCCTGTTGAATAGTCGGCAACGACGCACGAATACGCGCATCGCTACTCACTTTGCCGTCTTTAATTGGCACGTTCAAATCTTGGCGAATTAACACGCGTTTATTCGCCAAATCCAAATCCTGCATTCGTTTAATTGCTAAGCTCATAGAGTCCTCTTTCACTCAGTTGTCATTCGTTTTTTTATTGTCCATATACCGCGCAACGTCAAGCATACGGTTGGCATACGCCCATTCGTTATCAAACCACAAAAATAATTTGAGTAAGCGCTCGCCGCTCATGCGGGTTTGGCTTAAATCCACGATGCAGGAACGGGCATCATGGTTAAAATCGATCGACGCTAATGG
>CAZMQC010000139.1:0-1544 GCA_964568295.1 uncultured Spongiibacteraceae bacterium
GTTAGCGCAATCGGCTTCGAGCGCACCGCCGCCGCCGTAATCACAGCATCAACAAAGTGCATCCCTTTTTCAGTTTCAAGATTGATAAAATCAACCAGCAATATCGAGTTCCGCACAATAATCCCTGCCAGCGCAATCATGCCTATCATCGACGTTGCGGTAAATTGCGCACCGAAGATTGCATGCCCTGGCATCACACCAATAATGGTCAATGGAATTGGCGCCATAATAATCAGCGGCGACAAATAAGAGCGAAAGTGCCCTACTACCAGCAAATAAATTAAAATCATGCCTACGCCGTAAGCAATACCCATATCGCGAAAAGTTTCAAAGGTAATCTGCCATTCGCCATCCCACTTCATCGCAATATCATCGGCAAGCGGCGGTTGCTTAATCAGCATTTGCGACCAATCCATGCCATGATCTTCCATCTGACTTGCCACGCGATACAAGCCATACAGCGGACTATCTAACTTGCCTGCCATATCCGCCGTAACAAATACCACAGGCTGCAAGTTTTTATGGTAAATAGTTTGTTCTGCGGTAGTTTTGCTGACCTGAATTAAATCCGCCATTGCCACTAAACTGCCGTCCATTGCGCGTACTTTCATGGTTAAGATCTGACTCAAGCCGACCTTGCTACCTTCTGGCAATTCCAAACGAACAGGCAGTGGGTATTTATTATGCTCGGTATGCAAATAGCTCACATCTTCACCGCCCAACGCGGTATTAATGGCTTGTACAATACTCGCCTGCGCAACACCTAAACGACTGGCGCGTTGACGATCGATTTGAATCAGCCACTTTTCTTGCGGCGCGGCAATCCAATCATCAACATCAACAATATCAGCGGTTTGTTCAAATAATGCACGTAGCTTTTGCGCAGCTTCTATTTGTTTTGGATAATCAGGGCCATAAATTTCTGCCACAATCGGCGCCATTACGGGTGGCCCCGGTGGCACTTCTACAATTTTGACATTGGCATTCATAGCGCGCCCAATCGCTTGCAGCGGCTCGCGTACACTTAACGCAATCGGGTGACTTTGGCGCTTACGTTCAGCCTTATCCACCAAATTCACTTGAATATCGCCTTGATGCGGCATATTGCGCAAATAGTATTGTCTGACCAAGCCGTTAAAATTAATCGGCGCAGACGTGCCAGCGTACAACTGCAAATCGCTCACTTCGGGTACTTTTTGCAACTCATCAGCTAAAGCTTCCAATACCGCCAAAGTATCTTCAACAGGCGTTCCTTCAGGCATATCCACTACGACCTGAAATTCTGATTTATTATCAAACGGTAGCATTTTTAACACTACCAACTGCAAGGCAGGCAAGCTCATTGCCATCACAATCAAACCTAAAACCGCTGCATATAATACATGGCGCTTGTGCTTGGCTTTTTCGCCCTGCAAGAACGGACGCATAATGCGGTTGAAGAAATCATATAAGCGCCCTTGCTGCATATTGCCTTCTTCCGTGGCGTGGGTGTTTGCACTGCGCTTTAGCAATTTATAAGACAACCAAGGCGTCACCACAAAAGC
>CAZMQC010000139.1:1644-4478 GCA_964568295.1 uncultured Spongiibacteraceae bacterium
CTAGCAAACAAGGTGATGGTTAAGGTGATAACAATTGCTCCACCAACAATAACCGCCTCGCGCCAGCTCATAACCAACAACACTAAAATCACAACGGCCAACGTAGCAAACAGCAATTTACCCATTAGTTGGTCAGATTTTTGCTTCGCAGTTACGCCATAATCCCGAGTAATGGTCACGTCGATATTATCGGGAATTAGGCGGTTTTTTATTTGCTCTAAACGACTTTCGATTTCTTGAGTAATATCAATGGCGTTCATGCCAGGCTGCTTAGCTACCGCAAGTGTTACCGCTGGCAAACTCGAAGCGGTGGCATCGGTGCGCGTATAAACCACATGCTCAGGCGTATCGGCTTGCAAACGAATGTCTGCAACATCGGCAAGATAAACCACGCCTTGCGCGGTACTACCCACGATTAACTGCCCGACTTCCGCTTCCGTTCTTAAAAAGCTGCCCACTTGTACTTGGATAACTTGGTTATCTTGTACTAATGGTTGGATATAGCCACCAGCATTAGCGCTTAACAGCGTATTGCGAATATCATCAAACGCCAAGCCATGCCCATTCATACGCGCAGGGTCAAGCCTTACTTCAACGGTCTGGTTTTGCGCGCCAATAGTATAAATATCGCGCGTACCATGAACGCGTTTAAGTTCAACTTCTAGCGCGTGGGCAAGTTGAGTAAGTTGCGCAGCAGTTACCTCACTATTTTGAGACGACAAAGTCACCGCCAAAATCGGCACATCATCAATGCCCATCGGCTTAACCACCGCTGGCATTACGCCTAAGTTTTCGGGGAACCAATCATTATTGCTATGAATTTGGTTATACAAATTCAAAATCGCTTGCTCACGCGGAACGCCTACTTCAAACGCTACGGTAAGCACCGACATGCTGGGCGAGCTAATTGAGAAAATATCATCAACGCCTTTGATTTCTGACAAAATTTGTTCAGCAGGAATAGAAACCAATTGTTCCACTTGCTGCGCACTCGCCCCAGGAAAACCAATAAAGACGTTAGCAAACGTTACATCAATTTGCGGCTCTTCTTCTTTAGGCGTCACCATCACGGCAAAAAAACCGAGCAACAAACCAATCAACGCTAATAACGGCGTGATCGCCGAATTTTGAAACAGTTGGGCAATTCTGCCAGAGATACCTAACGACATTTTATTGCTCCTTAGCGATAGCTGCTAATTGCGCTAAGGCGTCAACTACAACACGATCACCCGCTTTTAAGCCTGCCAATACTTCAACGTATTGTTCCGCTTGGTTACCCAAACGTACTTGGCGTAATTGCGGCTTGCCATTAATGACGACATAAACCGAACTCAGCTCAGAACGTTGTAAAACTGCAGTTTGCGGAACGCGTAAAATCGCTTTTTCGGCGGTTTGCACACGCAGTTTTGCCCACTGCCCTGCATAAGCGGGACTATTTTCAGGCAATTGCGCTCTTACACGAACGCTATGGTATTGCTCATCAGCATAGGGGAATAAAACCACATTAGTTGGAATGATTGAGTCTTCATCTAAAATTACACTAATCTGACTTGCCGTTTGATATTGTTTGGCAACTTGTTGCGGCAAATCTGCTACCGCGCGTAAAGGCTCTAACGCCATACCAGTCATTAATGGCTGCCCTGGATTAACCAGTTCCCCCACCTCAACATGGCGCGCTTTAACCACACCACCATAAGGCGCTTTAACTTGGGTATAGGCTAATTGTTCTTGTGCTTGCTGCAACATGGCTTTGGCGGCTTGTACTTGCGCTGTCATACTTTTGGCGCGCGCTTCACTGCTATCAAAATCACCTTGCGATAAAGTACCTTGTTTAACTAAACGGCGATTACGCTCCAACACTAACTGCGCATCTTTGTTTTGCGCTTCGGCTTGAGCAAGGTTGGCTTTTGCCTGCTCTAATTGAGCGCGTTGCTGGGTATCATCAATTACGATTAACAAGTCATCAGGCTTGGCAGTGTCGTTAACATCAACAAAAATAGCCTTGATTGCGCCACTGGTTTGCGCAGATATTGTACTTTGATGGACAGGCTCTAACTTAGCGTCTAGCTCAAAATAAACAGGCGCTTTTTCCGCTACCAATACGATACTTTCCAAGGTTTGCGCTTGTGTAAGCGAGGAAAACAGCAGGGGAAATGCCAATAAAACAGGCGCAACAGACAGTTTTTTCATAGTAGCCACCAACAATATATAAATTTATATAATATTTATACGTTAAATGAATAGATAAATCAATAGGGCTTGTGTGTTTAACTAGTTGAAAGATTGATTAATAAAGGGGTTTTGCCTTCCTGGCAAAGTATTCCTAAGCAAGCTTCGCGCTTACTCGTAGTACCATTTTTGCAAAGGTCTTGGCAGGTTGGATGCTTCAAAACCATGCCAATCGGTTAGCGATTGACTTAAACGATCGGCGATTAACCAATACACTGCGGGGTTATGAGTAAAACCAACATGGCTTGATTGTACGTGAATATTTTCCACCAATTTATCGCCAGTGATTTTCACGGCATCTCTTGCAACCGCACCATCGAACTTGCTGTATAACACCGATGTACGTACTCGACGATTACCCATACCATCGCGACGCGCTACCCACGCATCAACGTTTTGCATATGATCAGGAATTTCACCGCGCATAACTTTTTTCATAATGCCCCAAACCGAAGTACCACGCGGATCGCCGACTGGAGAGCCTAACAAAATCACTTGGCGGATTAATTCAGGGTGGGTTTGCGCGATACTATTAGCATAAACACCGCCTAAACTCCAGCCAATCAAACTGATTTTTTCGCCGCATTCGTCGCAAATACGCTTAG
>CAZMQC010000140.1:0-2558 GCA_964568295.1 uncultured Spongiibacteraceae bacterium
TCGTGGTATGGAAATTAAAATTGCAGAAAAAATGCAGTGGTTGAAACAGCGTAATCAACAAAGCGACCAACAGCGGTATCCACGATGAGCAACAGTTTCATATATTTGGCAATTGCTTTGGGCGGCGCGATAGGCGCTTGTAGCCGTTATGGTTTAAGCATGTGGATTAACAAGCAAATTGACGGCACATTTCCGTGGGCAACTTTGAGTGTTAATCTAATAGGTGGTTTTTTAATCGGTGCGCTTTATTGCTTGTTGCAAGAAAAAGTTATAGCTGTGGAATGGTTGAAGCCGCTGTTGATTACTGGTTTTTTAGGCGGCCTTACCACCTTTTCTACGTTTTCTTTAGAGGCTGTGCAGCTTATTCAGCAAGGTTTATTGCTCCAAGCGGTGATGTATATGTTAGCGAGCGTGGTGTTATGTGTATTAGCTTGCTGGCTGGCAATGGCATTGTTGAAGCTGATTGTGTAATTAATCGAGAAGTGCGATGAGGCAGAAACGCCTCATCCAAGAATTTATTATTAGAAGTTGATAAAGTGCCAGTTGCCAGCAACGATAGCAGCAACCATTACAGCGCCAGCAACAAGCTGAACAACTAAGCGCGCATCTTCGGCTTCCATATATTTGTCTAACTCAAGCATCCAGTTTTTCATAAGAACCTCCTTACAACATACAATTTTGGGTTCATGGTTAGACTAGTGAAAATAGTTAGAATAGGCTTTCTAAAATAGGTTAAGCTTTGGCAAGCTTGAATTGACTAAAGTTATTCCTGTGCTTTAGCCAGCTTTGCTATAATCAGCGCTTCATTTTTTAGGCTAAACCTCCTAAAATCGGCGCTGTAACTTACCTTGGAGACACTCGTGTTAACACATTTTATTCCCTATTGGCGATGGCGAAATTGATTGGCTCGCTTTTGTGTTAACTCAAATCTAAGGTTTTATTATGTCTGAACAATTATTTTTACAGTATGCCCAGCAGGGTTTTAATCGTATTCCTGTTACCCGCCGCATTCTTGCTGATACCGAAACACCGGTGAGTGCCTATTTAAAACTGGCAAATGCACCGTATTCCTATTTGTTAGAATCCGTGCAAGGCGGTGAGAAGTGGGGGCGTTATTCGATTATCGGTTTGCCTTGCGACACGTTATTGCGTGTGCGTGGGCAGCAATTCAGTATCGAAAAGAAAGGCGAAATCATTAGCCAGCGTGAAAGCGCTGATCCGCTAGAAGATATTCGCCAGTTTCAAGCGCAATATCATGTGGCTGAAATGCCAGATTTACCGCCTTTTTACGGCGGCTTGGTTGGTTCGTTTTCATACGATACCGTGCGCTATGTAGAGCCGCATTTATGGCAGTCAGTTGCGCAAGATACCCTCGATAATGACGATATTTTGCTGATGTTGTCAGAAGAGGTGGTGGTGTTTGATAACTTGCGCGGCATGATTGAGTTGATTGTGCTAGCCAATCCTGCTGATGCCAATGCCTATCAAATAGCGCAAGCGCGATTGGATACCATTGAACAAGCCTTATCTCATCAAGTGGTTGCGTTGCCTAAAGCGAACTTGGCGGTTATGGCAGGTAGTCAAAGTTTGCCAGAAACTGCTTTTAAATCGGGTTTTAAACAGCCTGAATTTGAAGCTGCGGTTAACAAAATTAAAGACTATATTTTAGCGGGCGATGTAATGCAGGTTGTGGTGTCGCAGCGCCTCAGCATTGACTTTAATGCAGAGCCTATCGAGCTTTACCGTGCTTTGCGCTATTTGAATCCATCGCCTTATATGTATTACCTGCATTTAGATGATACGTTTGTGGTTGGTTCGTCACCTGAAATTCTTGCGCGTGTGGAAGATGGGCGCGTCACGGTGCGTCCGATTGCGGGAACGCGTCCGCGCGGCAAAACGCCAGAAGAAGATAAAGCTTTAGAGCAAGATTTGTTGGCTGATCCAAAAGAAATCGCTGAACATTTAATGCTAATTGACTTGGGCCGTAATGATGTTGGGCGTGTTGCTAAAACTGGTACGGTGGAAGTAACTGATCAAATGGTGATTGAGCGTTATTCGCACGTTATGCACATTGTATCGAACGTGCAAGGCCAGTTACGTGAGGATCAAGACGCGATTGAAGTGCTAAAAGCAGCGTTGCCAGCGGGCACGTTGAGTGGTGCGCCGAAAGTACGAGCCATGGAAATTATTGATGAATTAGAGCCGGTTAAGCGTGGTATTTATGGCGGCGCGATTGGTTATTTAGCATGGAACGGTAATATGGATACTGCTATTGCTATTCGCACGGCGGTGATTAAGGATAAGCGTTTGCACATTCAGGCAGGGGCAGGCGTGGTTGCCGATTCTGTGCCGGTGAATGAGTGGAATGAAACCATGAATAAAGCGCGAGCAATATTTCGTGCGGTGGCGATGGTGCAAGGCTAGTTTACTAATTGCCACGCAGCAAAACATTGCGTGGCAGTTTCAAGTTAGAAATGCCAGCTTAGTTTTAGCTCAATCTGATTGTCTTTGCGAAAGCGGTAAAACGATGAGCCGAACGATGTAATGTTTTTCGGTTT
>CAZMQC010000140.1:2658-4476 GCA_964568295.1 uncultured Spongiibacteraceae bacterium
TATTGTAATTCAAGCCCTAAACGGTGCGTTTGTTCATACCAAGAACCAAAAGAGGCGGAGTCAAAAGTGTCAGCAACGCGGTATAACACTGGAATCGCTTCGCGGTTGGTGCCGCTAAAGGCGGAAATGGCAATATCTAAACTGCCAATAAAATGCGCCCAGCGCACAGCAAAGTCGGTATGGTACTGTTCCGCACTGGATTGGTAAAAATCACGGGTTGCGCTGTAGTTAAAACCTGCTATATCGGCTACTTCAATCCGAAAACGCTCTGGCCCTTTGGCGAAGGTTAAGGGGCGAAAGTAGGGTAGAATGTAAAAATCTAAATTACCAAAACCTTGTTCCACGCCAAAAGATAACATGGGTTGCCCCAATTTCTCTTTTCCTGTTGGATTTTCCACGATGTCGGCTTGGTTAATAATATCGACTAAATGAATGGACTCAGTAACGCCCCAGAAAACTTTGCTAATACCCGCTTTAAACTGCCATTGCTCGCCCGAATAAAGATAAAAACCTTCGCGAATATCAAGATGAGTGCGGTTGCCGCTATGAGTAGCAAGCCGTGCTAATACTTCCAGTTTAACGCGATGTTGCGCTTGCTCATCGCGCCAATCCATGGTCGGTTGAAATGCATAGGCGCTTAAAAAGCGTTTTTGTTTGTCGTGCAAACCTTGGCTAGGATAGGCGCGAAACTCTTGTTCAACAAAGCCGCTAAAACGAACCGAATTAGCATGAGTTAACGAACAAAAAAACAGGCTAACCACGCCTGTTAATAGCAAAGCATTTTTTTTAAGCATTAGTCAGCATTTTTTAAGTTGTTTTGGCTGAAATGATGGTCGCTAAGACCCGTGTTAAGGCGGATATTGTACCAAAATAACTCAGTCGAATTCTTGGTTTGTACGTTATTCATCACAGAATGAGTCGGGCGCCAAAATTTGTCATCAATCAATTGATATTGCTTAACTTCCATGACTTTTAATAGCTGGCCTTTTTTATCGTAAAACTCAACTTTTTGCACGCGGTGATGCTTAGTATCGTTCCATGAAATTAGTTTGCTATAACCGCTAAAACTATCTTTTGGCGTGCTTTGTAAAACATGGCAGGTTAGCTCGCCACATGCTTCATCGCGCAAAAATTCAAAATCGTATTTCTCAATTTCAAAGGAAGCTAAATCTTCGTAGCTAAATTCGCTGCCCATAAATGAGCCTGATTTGGTGCGTGAGGCGATACGTTTAACGCGTTTGAGCGCAGGTAGATAAATCCATTGGTCGTCGGCTGCATTGATATGGGAGTAGCTCAGAAATGCCGTGCCTTGTACATCTTTCGGCTCACGGAAAACCATAAGGTTTTTGTCGCCATCATCAGCAACTTCAAGACTTTTGATTTCGATGATACGGGTGTTCTCCGCGCCTGAATGCGAACGCAGTAGCATTTTTAATTCGCTTTGCGAGTCTTTCCAGCCTTGAACGGCAGCTTTTTGCTGCTTGGCAATGGCTAGGCCTTTTTCTGCATTATTTTCAGCGGTGGCAAATGAAGATGTCATTAAAATGCTAGTGAACAATAGGGCGGAGAAAGATAGTCGATGATATGTCATATATTAATTCTTATTAACAAGCTACAGCTTTACTTTATTGTTATTGGCTAAAACTATAACCTGCCAAACACTAAAAAAGATAGGGCGAGCGTAATAAAAGTGTTAATATTGCGCAATTCACTTACATTTTAAGCTTATTCTCTACATCTAGGTGTAGAAAGTTTAGACAGGTTAACTATGACAACGATAACTGCGACAGCAACTGCATTAGAGCCACCAATTCCACC
>CAZMQC010000141.1:0-4440 GCA_964568295.1 uncultured Spongiibacteraceae bacterium
AACAAGAAACGCACGGTGCCGTAGCTCATTAAAAACAAAGCGCCCGACGACCAGTTGGGGCGTGGTTGGCGGTTAAATAGCCAGACAATAATAAAGACCAATAAGCCCTCGCCCAACGCTTCATAAAGCTGCGAAGGGTGGCGCACTAAACCTAATGGGTCGCGTTGGAAAACCATGCCCCAAGCTACATCGGTAGTGCGTCCCCATAGTTCTTGATTAATAAAATTGCCTAAGCGACCAAAGAATATACCGATCGGTGCGGTAATCGCGAGAATATTAACGATTTCGCCCAGCGCAATTTTATAGATTTTAGAAAACAATAAAGCAGCAATAAAAATACCGATAAATGCACCGTGAAACGACATGCCGCCGTCGGATAAATGCAATAAACGCAGCGGGTCGGTCCAGAAAATAGCGGGCTGATAAAATAAAAAATAACCTAAGCGTCCGCCTAATAATAAACCCAGCGCGGTGTAGAGAATGGCGTCTTCGGCTTGCGCTTTTTGAATGCTGACTTTGCCTTGCTGAATAAAACGCAACAGCATTAAGTAGCCAGCCAGTAAGCCTAAAATATACATGAGGCTATACCAGTAGATTTGCATAAAGCCTAAATCAAGGGCGATAGGGCTGAAATTGGGATGTGTAAGCATAAGTTTTTTGCGTGTTTGCGGGGCTAACGATTAGCCCCTTGTGAGTTATGCACTTAACGCGGCAATTACAGCATTAAAGCGCTGATTGAGACTTGCATGTTCAGCTAATTTGCCTAATGGCAGAGCTGCCCAACGTAGTACTAAATCTAACAGACGTTGCTCAAATTGCTCTTTATTGGCGTTGCCGAAATGGGCTTGTAACTGCTGCATTTGAATGTTCATGCGCAAGTTTTCGTCTTCGGCAGGCGAGGCAATATCGGCAAAAATCTCTGCTTCAATTAATAAGGCTTTGGCTTGTTCTAAGCTTATGTCGCTGTTAAAGCGTGCTTTAACCTGCTCTTTCCACTCATTTGACCAAGCCTCTGGTAATTCGCAAGTTTCACCCGCTAATTCTTGGGCTACACACTGCGTTTGCCATTGTTGGATAGCCTCAATTTGCGCAAAGAATGCTTGTTGCTGCTTTTTACGTTGCTGTTGCTGGAATTGTTTCAGCGCCGCGTGATAATCCGACTGTACTTTTTTATAGGCATTTTTCGGTAAGCTGCCTAACTGCTCAAATTGCTGTTTTAAGCCGTCTAACTCGCTATCGGTTTGGCTTTGCTGAATCGCTGTAATAAGGGTTTGCGCTTGTTGTAAGTTAGCTTGTAACTCTTCCTCGGCTTCATTGCGTTGTTGCGTGCGTTTTTGATAAATCGCATCGCCTGCTTGACGTAATTGTTGCCACAGCTCTTGTTGTTTTTTGTGGAAGCTAATACCGATGTTTTTCCATTTCTCATGCAGCGCTTGATATTGGCTGAGCGCGTCATTAGCGTTGTCCATTTCTATCAGTTGCAAGGCTTGATTAACAAGGTTTTGTAGTGCGTCGATATTTTTCTGTTTTTGTTGTTTGAGTTTGTCTTTTAAGGGCGCAAGCGCAGCGAAATAACGTTGTTGCAACGCTTGAAAATCTTTGCGTTCAAGGTGGTTATATTTTTTCCATTCTTGGTCGATGTGATGTAACAACTTATCCAACGAGCGGTAATCAATCGTTGACCAGTCAATTTGTTGGGCAAATTGCTCAACTTGTTGGCAAATTACTTGGCATTGCTCGGCATTAAACTGCTTATGTGCTTTTTGTTCAGCAAAATAGGCTTTGCAAGGTGCGTAAGCTTGGTCGGCAAGTGCTTGGAAACGTTGCCATAGCGCTTGGTCTTTGCAGTAGCCTAGCTGTTTCCACTGATTTTGCAGTTCTTTTATAGCGTTAGATTTATCCACGGGCGCAAGCGGATCATCAATCAGTTGCTGCATTTGCTCGCATAGTGCTTCGCGTTTCGGGTCGGTGGCAAATTCTTGCCAGTCGTGTAACGTTTGGGTAGCAGCATAAGTACGTTGCAGGGCGGCTTGATAATGCTGCGCTTGTTTGGGTTCTAGTACTGCAATGGCTTTTTTGAGCTGTTGTTGAATGCTTTTTACTTTATCAAAGTCGCTGCTAAGAATAGCGTCGTCTGCTTGTTGCACTAAACGGTCAATATCTTGGGTTGATGTTTTTTGCTGTTTTTGTAGCTCGCGTAAGCGCTTACTTAGCCCGCTTTGCTGTTGTTGCAGGCTGTTTAGATGCTTTTTCTTAAGGGCAGGGTGTAACTGGCAAGCGTTAATGGCCTGTTCTAATGCTTGTAATTGGTGCTGCTCGCTGCCTTGTTGGCTAGCTTGATATGCAGGCTCAAATTGCGCCAAGGCTTGTTGCAGTTTTTCGCAATCTTGTACAATTAACTGCACGTTGGCATCAGTTTCTTCGCGTAATTGCGCAAGTTGCGTGATGGCTGCCTCGTCAAACTCTAGGCTTTGTTGTAGGCGCTGTTGCAGTTGTTGCGCAGTTTTTAATAGTGCTTGTTGGGTTTGACGCTCAATTTCTAAGCTTTGTTGCGCTTGTAGTTTGGCTTGGCATTGTTGCAGCAGTCGGTTTAATGCCTCAACGTTTTCGCCTTGGCTGGTTAGCTGCTGAATTTGCTGCTCAGCATTTAATACAATGCCTTCAAAGAGCGGGGTGAAATCGCTATCGAGCAAATGCTGTAATTTGTCGCGTAATTGCTGAATATGTTGTTGTTTTTCTTGTTCGGCTTGTTGCTGCTGCGCAATGGCATCAAGGCGTTGGCGCAAAATTTGGCTGGTTTTTTTGTCGCGGCCTTTGATAATTTGGCTAGCGCGTTTTAATGCATCTTCGCTTTCTAATTGCTGCACTAATAATTGCCATAAACGGCTTTCGCGGCTTTCGTTGAGTAGTTTGAAAATCAATTCTTCGTCGCGCAGGCCAGTAAGCGCTAACTTTTGTAATGAGTCATTGCTGCAATATTGCACAATCGCCGCAAGCCACAACGGTTCGTTGCAATCTAGCACAATGCTTTCCGCTTGCACGGCGTTGGTTAAGCCATTGTCAGCTAAGATCGCACACCAACATTGCTGAATAAACGCTTTATCGGTATTAAAAGCGGTTTGCTGAAATAGCGTTTTAAGCGCATCCATCTTATTAATACGCGAAATCGCCGCGTGACGCACGCCTGCATCGCTATCGTTGAGGGCAATCTGCTGCAAGGTGTTTGCGTCCGTATCCGCCTTTAAATTCGCAATTGCTTGTAAACGAACATCAACGTTTTTATGTTGCCATTTGGGACGAAATAAATTGCTTAACATGGTTTTGGTTTCTTAACAGCCTGTTGAAGATAAGAGTGCTATCATAGCGGATTATTTTTAAAGCAACAAAGCAAAACCTATGTTAACCGATACGCTCAAGCAAGAGATACAAAAGGCTTACAGCCAATTTCTTGCCAGCAAACAATTAAAGCCGCGCACAGGGCAGCGATTGATGATTGCGGAAATCGCGCGTTGCATTGGCGCGGTTGAAACGGATGCAGAGGGGCATCGTACCAATCAGGCTGGTTTGTGCGCGATTGAAGCGGGAACCGGTACCGGAAAAACCGTTGCTTATACGCTGGCGGTGTTGCCCATTGCCAAAGCGCTCGGCAAAAAAGTGGTGATTTCAACCGCAACCGTTACCCTGCAAGAACAAATAATTTATCGCGATTTACCCGACGTTTTGCGCCATAGCGGTTTGCATTTTCGTTTTGCCTTGGCTAAAGGGCGCGGGCGTTATGTGTGTTTAAGCAAGCTTGATCAAAAGATGCATCATCATGCCTTGCAGGAAAGCTTGTTTGCCGAAGAAGGCTTGCCGAGTAACGCGACCGAAGATGAAAAGCGCACGCGTATTTACGATGCGTTTGCCAAAGGTTTATTGACCAAAGAGTGGGACGGCGAGCGCGATAGTTGGCCAGAGCCGATTGATGATGAAGTATGGCAACCGCTAACCGCCGACCGTAATCAATGTTTAGGACGGCGTTGCCAGTTTGTTGCGCAATGTAGCTTTATGAAAGCCAGAGACCATTTGGGCAGCGCCGATTGCGTAGTGGCTAACCACGATTTAGTGATGGCGGATTTAGCTTTAGGCGGCGGGGCAATTTTACCGCCTCCCGAGGAAACCATTTATATCTTCGATGAAGCGCACCACTTACCCGATATAGCCTTGCGTCATTTTACTGGGCAATTACGTGTGAATGGCAGTTTGCACTGGACGGATCAGTGCATCAAGCAAGTGAATGACATCATTCATAATTACGGCAAGTTCGTTGAATTTGTTGATAAATTAGTGGTGTTGCCAGCATTGTTTTTGGAAATTAAACAGTTTTACCAACAACTCAAACCGTTTGTTGAAAACCTCTTATTAGAACTACAAGACAGTTTAGACGATAGCCGTGGGCAG
>CAZMQC010000142.1:0-4410 GCA_964568295.1 uncultured Spongiibacteraceae bacterium
ATTGTTGCGACAGGTGTTATTTTGGGCATTCCAAGCCGCATGTATGATTCGGCGATGATTGAATGGAACTCGTTAACATCGGGTGTTAATGATAAGAATGGTAATCCAATATTGGCTGCGGGTTCACCGTGGGATACCGAATATTTATCCTTCCCTGTTGCGGCGTATGGGACTAATATTGCGCCCCGCTCGGCTGCAGGTTGGGCTGCGGATATCGGTGGAACAACTACAGCAGAAGATGTAATTGATGGTTTATTAAAATCGCCTTTAATCGTTGATCCTTTTGCAGAGCGTGTAGATCAAATTGTTTTGGAAGACCGAGCGTATAAACAACCAAAAGTAGTAGCGCCTGAAGAAAATACAGGTAGCGGTAGCACTGGCGGCGGCTCTATCTTGCCAACCAACCCTTGTGGCGGCTAATGATTAGGTAAACGATGATGAAACTTCAAAGCGTATTGTTATTAACGGTTAGTCTGTTGTTTGCTCAGCAAACCTTAGCGAGCGATGCCGAGCCGCGTAAGGAGTTGCGCTTTGAAGATAGCTTTACCTTAGAGAAAAAAAGCGACAACAAAAAACAATCACGTTTGCGTTTTAAGTCGGATGGCCCAACCTGTATGTGTGCGGGTGGTTTGACTGAAAAAGATTTAAAGCAAACCTCAGAAAAAATTAAGCAGTAGGAATTTGACGTGAAAATCAGTGCATTTTTAAAACGAACCAGCGCATTTTTAGCGGTTTTATTGGTAGTGGGTTTAACCGTGCCCAGTTTAAGCGCTTGGATTAAACAACACCAAGAAGCAGAGTTTGCTGCGCAAGTAGAAGATAGCTGGGGCAGTGAAGTCTTAGCAAGCGTGGGCGAAGGTTTGCAACAAATGAGCCCTATCATGCTGGCAAATGCCTGTGGTTTGGGCGCATCAAGCTGTTTCCGTTGCCACAACGGTCAACGTGCCAAAGAACCCGTGAGAACCGAAACGTTCACTTGGCATACCGATCACGACAAAGTTAACCATTCGTGTGTTGGCTGCCATAACGGTAATCCACGTATTTTGAAACAAAACCTTGCGCATAAAGACTTAATCGGCAATCCACTAACCGCGCCAGAAAAAACCTGTGCAAGCTGTCATAGCGCCGATGAGTTAAGTGGCAAATTAAAAAATTACACCGATAAGCACCCTAGCTTTATTCAATAATGGGGCAGATCATGAAAACACCAGTTTCAACCATTAAAACTTTGTTGGCGGCCAGCGCTTTATCTTTTAGCGCGGTATCCTTGGCGGGGCCGACTATTTATTTTGGCGACGAAGGCTTTTTGCAATTCAACTACGCGTTGCAAGTTTGGTCGCAACAAAAAAGCTATACCTCGGCAACCAACGATGCTAGCTCGAATGATATTTTCTTGCGCCGTAACCGCTTAACGTTTTTAGGGCAGCAAAGCGATTTAATTGGTTTTTATGCGCAAATCGAAGCGGGTAGCGATAGTAAATTCGGCAATGATGAAAAATCGGTTTATTTCCGTGATGCTTACATCACCATCGACTATTCCGATGAATTGCGTTTTATCGTCGGTCGTTTCAAAAATACCTTTAGCCGTGAAAACTTAGAGGCGTGTTTAGAGCCGTTAACATTGGATCGCGGCGATATTACCTATTCACCGTTTGGCGGCTCGCGTGATACGGGCGCGGTCGTTTGGGGCAACTTATTCGACGCGAAATTACAGTACCGTTTTATGGTGGCTGATGGACGTGAAGGGGAAGAAGTTGCAACCAGCTCACCACGTATTACGGGTCGTGTACACTGGAGTATTTTTGATCCTGAATACGACTACGGCTACCGTGGAACGTATTTAGGTACGCAAAAAGTATTAACCTTTGGCGCGGCCTACGATTTTCAGGCGGACGCAGCGTATCGCGACTATAGCAACTTAAAAGATAAGCGTGATTATAAAGCTTGGACGGTTGATGGCTTCTTTGAATCACCTTACAAGTCAGGTACTTATACTTTAGCGGCAGCCTATTTTAACTACAGTTTGGGCAATGCGATTAATCATAATCCAGATCCTAAGCTGCCGGCTAGCACCGAGCTAGAAGGCTTTTATGTGAAAGCAGGCTATTTGTTCCCCGATAAAGTCGGTCCAGGCCGTTTACAGTTATTTGCGCGTCACGATGGGTTAGAATACAACCTGAACGGCGGTGCGTTGGATAGACGTGTGAATGCGGTGGGTGCAAACTACTATCTGAATGGGCAAGCGTTAAAACTAACCGCTGAGTACCAGCGTGTTGATTACGCAAATCCTGATGCAAGCAATTTCAGCTTGCAGGATTTCAACCAATTTACTTTTGGATTCCAATTTATTTTCTAGGTTAACAAACGATGACAAATGCTGTAACAGCAAAGGGTGGCGGACAAGCTGCCCTTTTTGCGTGGAAAACCCCGGCTATTTTATTGAGCGCTGCGATTATCGTATCAGCGCTTTACTTGTTTAAAGACAGCCGCTTTTTATATCTGCTAGTGTATGCGTGGTTCGGTATTGGCTACGGTATATTTTTGCAATATGGGCGCTTTTGTATGGCGTCAGCGGTCAGAGACTTGTTCGCGGTCGGCGTACCACGTATGGCGGTTGGCGTACTGATTGCGGTGGTGCTATATGCCGTGGTATCGGCGTTTGTGGTTAATGCTGGGTTTGGCACATTCCACCCGCACCCATTAGGCTGGCACGTATTAATTGGCGGCTCAATTTTCGGTTTGGGCATGGTGCTTAGCGGCGGTTGTGCTTCAAGTTCTTTGTATAAAACCGGCGAAGGTAATTTGGGCGCAGTGTTGGTGTTGTTTTCCATTGCCTTTTCGCAAGCATGGCTAGTAAGCACTAACTGGTTTACCAATTGGACGCCAGAAAGTTGGACGCTAACCGCAGCAGCGGTTGATATGCCAGAAGAATTGGCGATAACCGAAGGCTGGTTTGACCAATTTACCGCAGGCTATTTGTGGGAATTATCAGGCAAAAGTGCGCTAGATTATTTTGAATTGCCTGCAACCCTGTGGAATTACCTGTGGGCGAATGCCTTATTAGTGGCAATTTTGCCGACTATTATTTTGCTTGGCTTGTTATACGCATTTAACTTCCGCAAAATTTATCTACGCCAACATCAAAATGCAGCCCATGGTATTGCATTCGAATTGCGTGGTGTTTGGGCGATGTTTATTCAATCGAAAAACACCGCGATTGCGGGCTTGGGTTTAGGTGTTTTAGCGGGTTTGCATATGCTGATTACTGGCGAGTTGCGTGACTACTACCAGATTTTCAACTTTGGCGAACTATTGGCGCAAATGGGCTTTGAAAATGGTTTGTCCATTCAAGACACGGTTTTCGACCCTGGCTACTGGTACATCACCACGCAAGAGGCACAGTGGGCAGGTTGGGCAATGGATAAAATCGGTTTGGAAATGAACGATAATATTTTCTTCGGCTTAGAAAATGGTTTGCCGAATCCATTGTTAAATGCGCCAGGTATGATGTCGATTGGTATTATTCTAGGCGCTGCCATGATTGCGTTAGCGCGTGGTGAATTTAAGTGGAAATTGCCAAATACAGAAACCGCAATTTTAGCTATAATCGGCGGCGCTTTAATGGGCATCGGTTCGCGTATTGGCATGGGCTGTAATATCGGCGCGTTTTTTGCCACGGTAACCAACGGCGATATCAGTGGTTGGATATTTTTAATTGGCATGACGGCTGGTGGCTTTATCGCGGTTAAAGCGCTAAAAGCATGGATTGATTGGCAAATGTCGCGTCAAGATTTTGATTTTTAAGAGGTAAATAGCATGGCAATCAAATTAAAAGAAACCGTTAAGTTTGAAAAAGTAAGCGATGGCGAGTTTTTGTTAGATGTGCGTAGCTATGTATGCCCGCATGTGCAAATTTATACTGAAAAAGCGTTGAAAAAAATCACCTCTGGCGACCAGCTAACCGTGATTTTCGATAACCCATCATCGGGTGAGTCGATTAGCTATTTGTGTGCGGCTAACGGTGATGAGTTTTTAGATAAAAACGAAAGCGATGGCACATTTACTTGGAAAATACGTCGCGCCTAAGACCGTTTGTACGATGCGCTATCTCATTAGCCTAGCCGTTCTGGTTGGTATTATCGCGCTAGGCTTTTGGTTTTATTCCTCCTCACAACCCAATGCTACTGCTCAAACGGATATTGAAACGTTTTTAGCGCAACATTGGCAGCGACCTCTCGCGCCACAAGGTAAACCGCCCGCGCATTTTTCCGAGCTAGAAGCCTCGCTTTCACCGCAAGCCTGCGGACAGTGCCACCAACAGCAATGGCAAGATTGGCAAACCAGTTTGCACAGTAAAACCATGGGCGCAGGTTTGGCGTGGCAGTTGCAATTAATGGATCAACAAGCAGC
>CAZMQC010000143.1:0-4374 GCA_964568295.1 uncultured Spongiibacteraceae bacterium
AATAATCGTGATTGATACAAATACGCCAATAACAAGGCATACACCGCCCAAAGCGCCATGGCGTTTTCACTGGGCGTCAGGTTAAAAATCTTACCTAAATACACAATATTCAACACAAAGCAGGCAAAACTAATCAGCGCCGCCAGCAGAATAAAATAATCAGACTTATGCTGTTTAGCTAAATAGTTTGCCGTTGCAAGACTCAGCAAAGGCGCGGCAATTAACACCAAGATTTGCATAGGCAAATTGAGCAACCACCAAAAATGTTGGAACAACGAAAACACCGCTGCGCATAACGCAAATGCCGCCACTAAAAAAGTAATCTGCATACCGCGCGTTAGCTGTTTTTGATGTTGATCGGTATCTACTTGAAAACGCTGCTCTAATGAAGCTAACAACTGGTTATGAAATTGCCGAATAGCGCCATTTTGTTCATCGCTTAACGTAGCTAGCCCCTGCCGCTGCAAGGCATCTAGCTCTTGATAAAAGCTGTTAATTTGATCGCTGCGCTGCTGCGCTTGCTGTTTGGTGGAAATATCCATGGTAATGGGTCTTAGTTGCCGAGTTGATATTGCTGGTTTTTATGCGTCACTATACCTAATTCTTCGAGCGCATCTAATACCGCTTGCACCGCATCGCTGGGATTACGTTTAAACTGGCGGGCAATTTGGCTGCTGCTTTGCGGCGCGGTTTGCAGTAAGTTGCGCACGGCGGCGATTTGCTCACGCATGGTTTTAGGCCATGTGGTTTTAGCGCTAATTTGATTGTTTACTTCACCGTCGGTTTCAGCGCGAGTGGTATCCAATTCGCCTTGTTGAACAGGGCTTTGCGCGTCTTGCCCGTCGATTTTGTGATACTGGGGATCTTGATAGTCGGGGCGCAGCCAGCGGATTTTGCCTTGTGCTTCCTCTAAAGCGCGTTGAGCGTTTAAATCAACCAAGCGTTGCAGTAATGCTTCTTCGGCTTGCGCTTGGGCTTCGGATTTATCGGGCAGTGGTGTGGTTGCGCCGGGCAAACCCACTAATTTTTCAGCCAAATCTTGCCAGCCGTAGGCGGCAAAAACCGCGCGGTCTAAATCGTCGTGCAGTTCACGCAGTACAGATACCAAGCCTTGTTCGTGGGTGGTTTTTTCTTTGGCGGTCAGCGGTTCACCCGAGCGCAGTTTTTCTAGCACGTTATACATATTGGTCAGGGTTAAATCGGGGTGCTGTGCTTGCTGGTGTTTGCGGTGGGCATCTAAGCGTTCGGCTAAATCACTAATAGTTTGCTTTTGTTCTTCGCTAGCATCAGGGAAGGGGAAGGTTTCAAAGCAAACAGTCTTTGTGTACACAGGCCTATCTTCAAGCGTGCTACCAGTAGCTAACGCCCACAAGCAATGCACCCTACTTGAGAGAACGCCTAAATACTCAGGCTCGTTCAATGCAATATTAACTAATCTGTTATCGGGCAAAATACTTTTGTCCAAAAATATAAAAAGTCGGTGCTTCATTGTTTCTACTGTAGAAATATAGCGGGAAATGCCCGAAAGCATTTTGCGTAAATCCTCACGTGAGCGGCGATGCAGCCACCAAAGTCTTTGTAGACGCGGATCACGATTTTGCAAACGCTCAGGTTTTACACGTTCAAGTAACCATTGGTATATTTGAGGTAGTTTTGCTTGTAATTCAGATTCGTCATATCCGTAAACATCAATAACTTTTACGTTTCTTGGTTTTTCTGTTATGTCTCGACCATTGCGGTAGTTTTGAATGGTTTTTGGATCATTATTAGAAGCATGTTTCAAGGTTGTGTTATAACTTTCTTCATCCACTATGAATCCTGAGTTGCCAAGCTCAAAACCACGTTGGCTAATGTTTGTATTTGCTTTTAAGTCCTTTGCTGAAGTGATATTCGCGCCTAGCCGAAGATCCGCAAACAAAGCCCCGCGCTGTTCACCCAGTTTTACTTCAATTTCATCTTGAATATTTTTAGACGCAACTTCTTCACGCACTTGCACTAAACGCCCCGTTTCAATATTGCGCCCACCGACAGTCATGGCAATGCGCACCGCTGCGCCGTCTGCCGCATCCACCCAAGGGTGATCGGGAATAGCAAAGGCCAACGACAGCGGATTTTTTGCGGCTTCTAATTGCGCTTGAATGACGCGGCGGTTAAAGGTTTGTTTAATCGAATTGGTGGTGATAAAGCCAAACTGTTTGGCCGCGCCAGCGCGTACCGCTTCGGCGGCAATATGCCACCAGTGCATGACAAAATCAGCGGACTCTGGCACTTCTTTCCATGTTGAGCGCACAGCGTCCACATAACCATCACCTAAGGCGCGGCGCATGGTGGACGCACCAATAAATGGCGGGTTGCCGACAATATAATCCGCTTGCGGCCACTGTGCTTTACGCGGATTGATGTATTGATATTGCGCGATTTGGGCGCTTTCATCAGGAATTTCTTCGCCGGTGACAGGGCTAATTTTCTTGGTCACACCATCCCAACGAGTAATCGGCTGGCCTTGCTCATCAGTTAATATCTCACGGCGGTCGTAATCTAACAGCGCATCACGGTTTTCAATGTTTTTAAAGTCGCGCAACACAGGTTCAGGCGGGTTGACCTTGCCGTGGGTGCGGTAGTGCCATTGCAAATAACCAATCCACAGCACCATTTCGGCAATACGCGCGGCGCGTGGGTTAATTTCTAAACCTAAAAATTGGTGCGGATCGACGGTAATACCTTGTAATTCCAGCAAGCCTTGGGTTTCGCCAAAATCATGCAATAGGTTAAGCACCTCGCCCTCTAGCCGTTTCATGTGCTCTAGCGTGACATATAAAAAGTTGCCGCTGCCGCAAGCGGGGTCAAGAATGCGCAGCTCGCATAGGTGTTGGTGAAAATGGCGGATTTCAGCCACTGCTTGTTTGCGTTTGCCTTGGTTATCGTAGGCTAGCGCGGCGGTTTGCACTTCTTGCCATTCTTGCCGTAGCGGTTCAATCACAGTGGGGAAAACAAGACGCTCCACATAGGCGCGCGGTGTATAGTGTGCGCCAAGTTTGTGGCGCTCTTGCGGGTCTAAAGCGCGTTCAAGCAAAGTACCGAAAATCGCAGGTTCAACATAAGTCCAGTCGGCTTTGGCAGCGTTTAGCAGTAATTCAATTTGATCACGGTTCAGCGGCAAGGCTTTGTTATCGGCAAACAAGCCACCGTTAAACTGCAACACTTTGGTGCGCAAAATGGCAGAGAAACCGCCACTATTCATGTTTTGCCATAGGCTTTCCAGCATATCGACAAAAATTTCGGGGGTGTTTTTTAGTTGTTCTAATTGTTGCTCAAAGGCTTTTTCAGGTAATAAGCCGACATCTTCGGCGAACATGGTAAACAATGCCCGCATCATAAATTCTGCGACTGCTTGCGGGGCATGGCCTTGTGCTTCTAGCGATTTTGCTAGCTTTGCCAGTTGGTCGGCGATTTCGCGCGTCACTTTGGCGGCAATACGGCTGGGATCAAGCGCTAGCGGGTTAAGCCAGACTTGGCGTAGGCGTTGTTGAATATCCGCTTTGCGTAAGTCGGCTAGGCTAATGCGGTGGCTACGCGCATCGGGAAACGGCGTGTAGGTTGCGCCTGAGCGACTAAATTCGGCATACAGCTCGATGCTGCGCCCTACGTCGGTCACAATAATAAACGGCGGACGGCCTTCGTCGGCGGGTAGTGCGCGTACATAGTTATCGGCTTGATTTTGCGCCCGCAGCATGGCTTTATCCCAACCGCTGGTTTCAACATTTAAACCGCTTTGCTTGGCCTCTAATACAAAACTACCGCGCTTGTATAAGTCGATAAAACCGTTGTTTTGGCTACCATCGGGATTTTTAATCATCACGCGACGCTCGAATACATAAGCGTTATCGCGGTTGTCGTCGCTGGCGGGATCGGGCTTGGCGAGATCAAGTAATTCGCAAAGTTCCAGTAAAAATAACTGATAATTGGCGCGTTCCGTGCCGCCGCCTTGTTGCCAACGGTTGATAAAATCGTCTGTAGCTTGCGCCTTGTACTGCCAATTATCCATAGAGAACCTGAGCTTTTTATTTTTATCGGGTATAAATAGCGGTACATCATAGCGTAAAGGCTAATGTATGAGAAAGGGCGGTTTTCTTAACCGATAGGCCAGATATTTTGTTTGGACACATTCTGTATTATGATTGCAATGCAATCACTTATAAGGAGCATCGTTATGGCAAGTATTACCATTAGAAATATTGATGATGATGTTAAGCAGGCGCTCCGTATTCGAGCGGCTGAAAACGGTTGGTCAATGGAGCAAGAAATTCGAGTTTTACTTGAATATGCCGTAAGCAAAAATATTAGACTGAAAAAACAGCCTTTAAGTTTTGCCGA
>CAZMQC010000144.1:0-4341 GCA_964568295.1 uncultured Spongiibacteraceae bacterium
TGCGCTGATTGCGCGGATGCTAATAAAACAGCGTCGATGGATTGCAGCATCTCATCAACTGCCATTTCTACTTGCCCTGCGGCCGGATAAAACAACTGCACATCGGCTTTATGCTGCGCCAAAGGTTGCCCATGTTTGTTGTATAAAATCGCACGCGTGCTATGACTGCCTTGGTCGATTAGTAGTAATGCGTTGGATGGCTCTGTATTGTTCATCGTTAAGCTCGCATTGGTTTCGCTTTATGTTTGTTGAGTATAAGTCCATCGCTCAATCAAGTCTTGTGCCGTTATAACGTAGCACCGACTCAAGGCTTCAATAGGCTAAGCTCCCAACTTTTGCTAAAATGCCTTGCAGCGTTTGCGCGCACTTATTAGACTCGCAACAAACTTCTAAACGATGACAATCATGAGCCAAGCCTTTGCAGACGATTCAGTGGGACTGGTCGTTGCCCAATCACACACCTTTACCAAGCCCTTGTATTTGGCAAATGGTCGTATATTGCCAGAATATACCTTATTTTATGAATGCTACGGTGAGTTAAACGTCGATAAGTCCAATGCAGTTTTGATTTGCCATGCGTTGAGCGGTAGCCATCATGCGGCGGGTTATTATTCGACGGATGATAAAAAACCCGGCTGGTGGGACGAATACATTGGACCAGGCAAACCGATTGATACTCGTTATTTATATGTTGTTTCCGTTAATAATATTGGTAGCTGTTATGGCAGCACAGGCCCGACCAGTATCAATCCTGAGACGGGTAAAGTGTATGGTCCCGATTTTCCGCGCTTGCGGGTGCGTGATTGGGTGCATACGCAAAAAAATCTGATGGAAGTTTTGGGCATTTCACAATGGGCGGCAATTATCGGTGGCAGTTTGGGCGGTATGCAAGTCATGCGCTGGGCGTTACTGTATCCCGATTTAATGCGTCATAGCGTGGTTATTGCATCGAGCATGAAGCTTACTGCGCAAAATATCGCCTTTAACGAAACCGCCAGACAAGCCATTATGGCGGACCCTGATTTTCATAATGGTCATTATCTGGAACATAATACTTTGCCACGCAAGGGTTTGGCGTTGGCGCGTATGATTGGGCATTTAACCTATTTATCGGTTGATGTGATGGATAGTAAGTTTGGGCGTGATTTGCGCTCTGGCAGTTTTGCCTTGGGGCAAGACAGCGAATTAGAATTCCAAGTTGAAAGCTATTTGCGCTATCAAGGTTCGCGTTTTTCCGAAAGCTTTGATGCCAACACCTATATTTTGCTAACCAGAACCTTGGATTATTTCGATTTGGCGCGTGACTATTACGACGATCCTGTTGCGGCATTTAGTGAAGCTAAATCCGAGTTTTTAGTGATTTCCTTTACTACCGACTGGCGTTTCTCGCCGGAGCGCTCAAAAGAAATTGCGACAGCTTTAGTGGCTGCAGACAAAAAGGTGTATTACGCCAATATTGAATCGGACTATGGTCACGATGCATTCTTGCTAAAAAACGCTCGCTACGAGTCGGTGTTTAGTACCTATATGCAGCGAGTGATACGGGAGTTTCGCGATGCGCCTTGATCTTGATGTCATAGAAGCATGGATTAGCAAAGATAGCCGCGTGTTAGACCTTGGTTGCGGCGATGGTACTTTGTTGCTCAACCTTAAAAACCGTAAGCAAGTAACGGGGGTAGGGATTGAGATTGATGCGGCTAAATTTAATCAGTGCATTAGCAAAGGCATTAGTGTATTAGAGCAAGATTTAGATAAAGGTTTGGGCAATTTTGCCGATAAAAGCTTTGATGTAGTGGTGATGTCGCAAACTTTACAAGCGATGGATAGACCCGACTTAGTACTTGAAGAAACCTTGCGCATTGGCAAAGAGAGTATTGTTGCTTTTCCAAATTTTGGTCACTGGTATTCACGGCTGCATCTCAGCATGAAAGGTCGTATGCCTGTTTCGCGCTTTATGCCGTATAACTGGTACGACACGCCGAATATTCATTTTTGCACGATTAAAGATTTTGAAGTGCTGTGCCGTGAGCGCAATATTAAAATTTTGGATCGCGCTTTAACCACCGCCGGCGGTAAAGTGAACGGCATTGCGGGCTTGTGGCCTAACATGTTTGCCACCACCGCTATTTATCATTTGAGTCGATAGTATGATGAAAAGTCTTGTATTTGCCTTGTTGGCTTGTTTTAGTTTAGTTGCCAGTGCCAATAACTACCCGCCAATGGGCGATAGTATGCAGCAATTTGGCGATTACCAAGTGCACTATAATGTGTTCAATAGCAGTTTTTTAACCCCTGAAATTGCTCATGAAAATCAATTAAAACGAGCAAAAAATACGGCTTTATTGAATGTGTCAGTTTTAAAAAAACAAGACGATGACACGTATCGCGGCATTACTGCTGCGGTTAAAGGCACACATGACGATTTGGTGCGTAAAGAGCGATTGGAATTTAAAGAAATTGTCGAAGAAAACGCGGTTTATTATATCGCCAGCTTTGTGATTCATCACCGCATTGATGTGTTTTTTACCGTCGAAGTTCAAGTTGAAGGCGAGCCAAAACCGTTTAAAGTGCAATGGCAAAGAAGGCTTTATCATGATGATAAATAACAGCGATAAAATTGTTCTCGCCAGCGGCAATAAAGGCAAAATTAAAGAGTTCAGCGAGATTTTTGCGCAAAGCGGCGTACAAATTATTCCGCAAACGGAGCTGCAAATCAGCGACGCAGAAGAAACGGGTTTAAGCTTTGTGGAAAATGCCATTATCAAAGCGCGTCATGCTGCAAAATTATCAGGCTTGCCTGCGTTGGCGGACGATTCTGGTATTGCGGTAGATTACTTAGGTGGTGCGCCCGGCATTCATTCCGCGCGTTTTGCGGGTGAACACGGCAATGATGCCGCTAACAACCAAAAGCTATTAGAACAACTCAAAAATGTACCCGATGCGCAACGTGGCGCTAGCTTTCATTGTGTGCTGGTCTTGTTGCGCCATGCTAACGACCCTGTGCCGTATATTTTTCATGGTGAATGGCGTGGAAAAATGCTTACCGCGCCGCAAGGTGAAAACGGCTTCGGCTACGACCCTTTGTTTTTTGTGCCTGAACATCAATGCAGTTCCGCGCAGTTAAGCAGCGAAATTAAAAATAAAATTAGCCACCGCGCAAAAGCCGTACAAGCATTGATTAAGGCGCTCAATGGCTAACTTGCAACTGCCGCCGTTAAGCTTATATATTCATATTCCTTGGTGTGAAAAAAAGTGTCCTTACTGTGATTTCAACTCGCACGTTACTCAAATCATTCCTGAAACTGACTATATCAACGCATTACTGCGTGATGCGGAGAGTGAGCGGCAATACGTACAAGGCCGTAAAATTCATAGCATTTTTATTGGTGGTGGTACGCCAAGTCTATTCAGCGCCCAAAGCATCGCTGTTTTGCTGGAAAAGCTGAGTCAATGCTTTGGTTTTGAAGATGATATTGAAATTACCATGGAAGCCAACCCCGGTAGCAGCGAGCAAAAAAAATTCGCCGATTTGCTCAATGCGGGCATTAATCGCCTGTCGATTGGCGTACAAAGCTTTCACGATCAACAGTTACGCGCATTGGGGCGCGTGCATTGTGCCGATGAGGCTAAAAATGCGATCAAAGCCGCGCAACAAGCAGGGTTTCAGCGCATTAATGTGGATTTGATGCATGGCTTGCCTAAACAATCCATTGATGCCGCGCTACAGGATTTGCAAACCGCTATCGACTTTGGTGTTGCGCATATTTCTTGGTATCAATTAACCATTGAAAAAAATACCGCTTTTTTTCGTGATCCGCCGCTTTTGCCCATCGAAGACACGCTGGCTGATATTCAAGACCAAGGTTTTGAATTGCTATCTAAAGCAGGTTTTCAGCAATACGAAGTTTCTGCCTTTGCCAAGGCAGGGCAAGCTGCACGGCACAATCTTAACTATTGGCACTTTGGCGATTATTTAGCCATTGGCGCAGGCGCACACGCCAAGATTACTTTGCCCGAACAGCAGCAAATTATTCGCTACCATAAAACCCGCGTACCCAAAGATTACTTAGCGCGTGGCAATGACTTCACCTCACAAACCCAAGTATTAACAAAAGATGAATTGGTGTTTGAGTATTTAATGAATAGTTTGCGTCTTGTTGATGGTACGCCAAGCGATGAGTTCACTCCGCGCACAGGGTTAACACTGGAGCAGTTAAAACAAGCTTGTCAGCCGTTGTTAGAACGCAAACTGATGACGATAGACCAGCGTATCTGCACCACGGAGTTGGGGTTTCGTTATCTTAATAGCGCATTAGAGCTATTGCTGTAATTTTTTATTGC
>CAZMQC010000145.1:0-2317 GCA_964568295.1 uncultured Spongiibacteraceae bacterium
TTTTGGCTGATAGAAACCAAGTCCTAAGCTGGATAAAATATCCACTTGATCATCCGCATCGCGCAACCAAGCATTAATCGACAAGTGATAAGTTTGAGCAATATCGGTATCGGGCATTTTTGCGGTTAGTTGAATAACGCCCGTTTCACCGATACGCTGGGTCAGCGCCTTAACTACATCTTTAACGGTTGCAGTCTCTTGTTGATCAACCGCAACGACTTGTAAACCTTGCTGCAATCCTGCTTGTGCGGCTATTGAATTAGGGGCAACGTTAAACAGCTGCGGTAACAATCCCGTCGTGCCTTGCAAAAACACCAGCCAATAAACAAAAATCGCTAAGATAAAGTTAGCAATCGGCCCAGCGCTAGCAATAGCTATACGCTGCATCGGTGTTTTACGATTAAAGGCAAAGGCCTGTTCATGCTCAGCCACTTCTGCCTCGCGTTCATCGAGCATTTTGACATAACCGCCCAAAGGCAAAGCGGATATAGCAAATTCCGTACCGCGTTTATCAAACCAACGCAGCAAAACAGGGCCAAAGCCAATCGAAAAGCGCAGCACTTTAACGCCACAACGACGCGCAACGATAAAATGCCCGTATTCGTGAAAGGCAATTAAAATTGCTAAGGTTATGAGCAGCGTTAATGCTTGCTGTAAGAAATCCATTAAATAAGCTCTCTTGCTAATTGTCTGGCCGCCAAATCAGCTTGTATGACAATATCAAGGCTTGTAGGTTCAGCTAAATCTGCACGTAATAAAACTTGCTCATTAATTTTAGCAATATCGGTAAAGGCTATCTTGCCTTGTAAAAACGCATCAACGGCGATTTCGTTGGCCGCATTCAATGCTGCCGCTGCGGTTTTGCCTTCGCGCCAAGCCTGCTTAGCCAAGCGCAAGCAAGGAAAACGTTGCTCATCAGGCGGAGAAAACTGTAATTGAGCTAACTCATAAAAATTAAGCGCTTTAACCCCTGCATCAATACGCTCAGGCCAAGCTAAACCATAAGCAATTGGCGTGCGCATATCAGGATTACCCATTTGCGCAATGGTTGAACCGTCGTGATATTGCACCATGGAATGGATAACACTTTGCGGATGAATGACGATATCAATATCAGAGCTATCGGCATCAAACAACCAACAAGCTTCAATCAACTCCAGCCCTTTATTCATCATGGTCGCCGAATCGACGGAAATTTTTCTACCCATCGACCAATTAGGATGGGCGCAAGCTTGATCAGGCGTCACATGCGCAAGTTGCTCAATGGGCGTCAAGCGAAACGGGCCACCTGAACCGGTCAATAAAATACGGCTAACACCATGTTGAGTTGCAAACTGGCGTTGCTGCGACGGCAAGCATTGAAAAATCGCATTATGCTCGCTATCAATCGGCAATAATAAAGCCTGATGTTTGGCAACAGCCTGCATAAACAAATGCCCCGCCATCACCAAGCTTTCTTTATTGGCTAATAAGACTTTTTTACCCTGCTCAACTGCAGCCAGTGTCGGCTTTAATCCTGCTGCACCAACAATTGCCGCCATGACGATATCTGTACCAGCATCACGCGCCACATCAATGAGGTTTTGTTCACCATATAGCGCTTGAGTTGAGCAATGATTAGCTGAAAGTTGTTGTGCAAGCCATTGCGCATCTTGTTCAGCATGCAGAACAGCGTAGTCAGGGCGATGCTGCAAACATTGCCGTAGTAATAGTTCTTTTTGCTTATGCGCGGTCAGTGCGAATGCACGAAAACGATCGGGATGCCTTGCAATCACATCCAAGGTACTTTGACCAATGGAGCCCGTTGCTCCCAGTACAGTGACCGTCTGAATCATTAGACAGCCTTAAACAACAATAACAATAAGGTAAAGATAGGGGCTGCAGCAGTAATACTATCTATTCTATCCATAAAGCCGCCATGCCCTGGTAGTAATTGACTACTATCTTTGATACCACGGTGGCGCTTGACCATACTTTCCAACAGGTCGCCCAATACCGAAAACAAGCCCGCAATCAAGGTTGCAACAATCAGTTGCCACCAAGCCAATTGCGCCCCTACAGCAAGTTGAGCACCAAGTAACGCCAAAGCTAAACAAGCAGCCATGCCACCATAAAAACCCGCCCACGACTTACCTGGGCTGACTTGCGGAATTAATTTTTTCTTACCAAATTTTCGTCCAGCAAAATAAGCGCCAACATCGGCTGTGACAACAATTAATACGCTATAAATAAAAAGTGCTTTGCCATTTTCTTGCGACAATAGATAAGCCAAAGCCACTGCAGAAGGGATAAGCACCATCCATCCCATCAGCGCTCT
>CAZMQC010000145.1:2417-4332 GCA_964568295.1 uncultured Spongiibacteraceae bacterium
GACAAAATAACGGCGGTAATAATGCGTTGCTTTAACATGCTATCTCCTAGCTTGTACGAGCGCCAAAACGACGATCGCGTTGCTGATAGCTACGGATCGCATCTTTAATATGCTTTTCATCAAAATCAGGCCACAACGTATCGGTAAAGTAAAACTCCGCATACGCCAGTTGCCATAAGAGAAAATTACTAATGCGGTATTCGCCACTGGTGCGAATTAACAAATCAGGTACAGGCAATTCGTTGAGACAAAGCACTGACGCCATTTTTTCTTCGTTAATTTCATCAGCTTGCAATAAACCTTGCTCAACCTGTTTAGCAAGCGTTTTAGCAGCATTAGCTATATCCCACTGCCCACCATAATCAATGGCGATATTGAAAAAAAACTTATTATTGTTTGCTGTTTTATTTTCAGATTCTTCAATCTTAGCCAGTAAATCAGGGCTAAAGCGATCTCGACGCCCAAAAATTCGTACGCGAACGCCACGTTCGTGCAGCTCCGCAACTTCTTTTTCCAAAGCACTTAAAAACAAAGACATCAATGCCTTTACTTCCAAAGCAGGACGCTTCCAGTTTTCACTACTAAAAGCAAAAACCGTGAGGCAGGTCACCCCCTCTTTTTCAAACGCTGTTAAAACTCGACGAATAGCTTCCACCCCAGCCTTATGCCCCGCCGCCGTAGGTAACAAACGTTTTTTTGCCCAGCGCCCATTACCATCCATTACAATCGCAACATGCTGCGGTAATATATTCGCCTTGCTCATAAAAACCCCGTTAGATTTCGAGCAAGTCTGCTTCTTTAACTTGCAATAGTTTCTCGACTTCTGCGATAAATCTATCGGTCAATTTCTGCACTTCATCTTGCGCGCGACGCTCTTCATCTTCGCTAATGCTTTTATCTTTTAACAAGTCTTTTAACTGTCCATTCGCGTCACGACGAATATTACGCACCGAAACACGTGCGTTTTCCGCTTCTGATTTCGCTTGCTTGATGTAATTACGACGTGTTTCTTCGGTTAATGCAGGCATTGGCACACGAATAACGCTACCTGCCGAATTCGGGTTAAGTCCCAAGTCTGACTTCATAATTGCCTTCTCAACTTCCGGCGCCATTTTAGCTTCCCAAGGCACAACCGCGAGGGTTCTTGCGTCTTCAATATTGATATTCGCAACTTGGCTCAACGGCACGTCAGAACCGTAATAAGAAACCATTACGTTTTCTAATAAACTAGGGTGCGCACGACCTGTACGAATTTTGTTAAAAGCATGTTGCAGTGAATCCAAGCTTTTACCCATGCGCTGCTCAGCGTCTTTTTTAATCTCATTAATCATAACAATTCCTCATTAAGCGTGAACAAGGGTGCCTTCATCGCCACCCATAACAATATTCAGTAATGCCCCTTTTTTATCCATTTCAAATACGCGCAACGGCATATTATGGTCGCGACACAAACAAATCGCGGTTAAATCCATCACTTCCAACTTACGATCTAATACTTCGTCATACGTTAAACGATCAAACTTCTTAGCATCGGCTACTTTGGCAGGATCAGCATCATACACGCCATCAACTTTGGTTGCTTTTAGTACCAGCTCCGCGTTCATTTCAATACCACGTAAGCAAGCAGCCGAATCGGTAGTAAAGAAAGGATTGCCCGTACCCGCTGAAAAAATCACAACTTCACCGCTTTCCAAGCCGCGAATAGCTTTGCGACGGTCATAATGATCAACCACACCACTCATCGGAATAGCCGACATCACCTGCGTTGGTATATTGGCACGCTCCAACGCATCACGCATCGCTAACGCATTCATCACGGTTGCCAACATCCCCATGTGGTCGCCCGTAACTCGGTCTAATCCCGCTGCGTTCAAGGCCGCGCCACGGAACAAGTTACCGCCGCCAATCACCAAGC
>CAZMQC010000146.1:0-1881 GCA_964568295.1 uncultured Spongiibacteraceae bacterium
GGCGCACAAACACCGTCCAATAACGGTGTGATAGGGCGTTGACGTGGGATTTCAGAAAAAATACGCTTGGACATGACTAACCTAAGGCAATTTTAAGGCGCAGATTTTACCCTATCTTGACCAAGAGTTGGAAAGTTTATTATAACCGTTCGTTAATAACGGCGTTGAGTGATAAAATCCGCCAGCTCATGCAGATAACGACAATCGCTTTCGGTCTGATTTAATGCGTCATGGGCTTGCTGTATTAATACTGCTGCTTGTTGTTTAGCGCTATCCAAGCCCAGCAGGGCTGGATAAGTGGGTTTATTATGCTGTTGGTCTGAGCCCTGTTGTTTACCCAAGGTTTCAGTATCCGATTCAATGTCCAAAATATCATCTTGAATTTGAAACGCGAGACCAATACAGCGCGCGTACTGCGCTAGAGCCGCTTGGGTTGGTTGATCTAACTCTGCGGCAAGCGCAGGCATAACCACCGAGGCTTGAATTAACGCACCCGTTTTGAGACGATGCATCTTCTCCAGTACTTGTAGCGAGGGTCGTTCATTGACGGCCTGTAAATCAATCGCTTGCCCACCAACCATACCAAAATTGCCCGAGGCTTGGGCGAGGTAGCGCACTAATTTTAATGCAGATTGCGGAGCAACATCCTTAAGCTGGCTTAGTAGCTCAAAGGCAAAAAACTGTAAACCATCGCCGACTAAAATAGCAGTGGGTTCATCGTAGGCAATATGGCAAGTCGGTTTGCCGCGCCGTAAATCGTCATCGTCCATCGCGGGTAAGTCGTCATGCACCAACGAGCTACTATGAATACATTCCAAAGCTGCGGCAATACAATCTTGATCCGCAGGACTTAATACGCCAAAACTTTCAGCAACCGCATAAACCAA
This sequence comes from uncultured Spongiibacteraceae bacterium, assembly GCA_964568295.1. Lineage (GTDB taxonomy): Bacteria > Pseudomonadota > Gammaproteobacteria > Pseudomonadales > DT-91 > DATCSZ01. The sequence goes on from CAZMQC010000146.1 coordinate 888, forward strand.
TGCTGGGCGTAGACGCTTACCGCCATTGCCAACACTATATGAGGTTGCTTGGCGTAAACGTTCTAGCGCTTGATCTTGAATGTGCGGAAACAAGCCTTGTTGTTGCGTAATCGCTTGTTCGATAACGTTCGCTACACGTTGCTGGCTATGTTGCAGAAAATCAGAAAGGGAGATCATCGTTACTTTTGCTGGTTGATGTTGAAGGAAAAGCCTGTAATTCAAGCCCTTGTGCGTTTTCTACGAGTAGGGCGACTTTTTGTTCAGCATTTTGTAATTGCCGTTGGCATTGACGTACTAAACCAATGCCTTGCTCAAACGCGCTTAATGATGCTTCAAGCGACAATTCACCGCTGTCAATTTGCTTAACAAGCTGTTCAAGTGTTTGTAATGACTGCTCAAAAGAAGCCGCTTCGGTTTTTTGCATATATAGAACTACCTGTTAAGTAATTACGAATTATTGAGGTCCTTGCTCAACGGGAAACAACTCTTCAAACGACTCAACTGGCGCTTGGCTTGGGCCGCGTTGTCTAATTTGGTCATAGCTTTCTTTGGCTTGCCGCACCGCTTGCTCCGCTTGCTCGACGCGCTGGCGGTATTCGTCGCGGTAGCGTAAGCCTTTACCTGGCACATTAAAGTAATCGCCTGAGCGAATTTGCTTAGCGTCTTCTAACTCGCTTTCCGCTTGTTCAAGGTTTTCCCGCGCTTGTTGTTCATCTTGCGCAAGTCGGTTTCGAATTGCACGACTTTCTAGCTGTTCACTTTCAGCATCGCCTTGTTCGTAAGCTTGATGGCTTGGCGTGGTATTGGTTTCGCGCAACTGCACTTTTTCAATCTTTTGCTGCGCGCCATCAGCAGGGGCGATATTGGTAAAGGTTTTGCGACCATGTTCATCGGTAATCTGATAAACCTCAGCGCAAACAGGTAGCGTTAGCATAACGGTCAATAAATACAGCAATGATTTCATAGCCCTTCTCCTATTGAGAAAATAACCTCG
>CAZMQC010000146.1:1981-4320 GCA_964568295.1 uncultured Spongiibacteraceae bacterium
GCCATTAATAGCGCAGTAAAAGCTAAATACGGGTTAGCCAGCGGGTCAGGAAAACGGATTTCAACACGCGCCGCTTTCGGGTTAGCAACAAACGGAATGCGGATAGAAGCCGAACGGTTACGCGCCGAATAAGCCAACATCACAGGCGCTTCAAAACCCGGCACCAAGCGTTTATACGAGTTGGTACCAGGATTGGTAAAGGCGTTGACAGCACGCGCGTGCTTGATGATACCGCCAATGTAGTACAACGCGGTTTCAGACAAGCCAAAATACGCATCGCCTGAAAATATATTTTTACCATCACGGCTTAATGATTGATGTACGTGCATACCAGAACCACTATCGCCCACAATCGGCTTAGGCATAAACGTCGCTGTTTTGCCGTAAGCATGAGCCACATTATGTACGCAGTATTTTAGAATCTGCACTTCATCGGCTTTTTTCACCAAGGTATTCGGACCAACACCGATTTCGCATTGCCCCGGTGCAACTTCATGGTGGTGAATTTCAATCACTAAACCCATCGCTTCCATCGCATTGCACATGGCAGCGCGTAAATCATGCAGGCTGTCCACTGGCGTAACAGGTACATAACCGCCTTTGGTGCCTGGACGATGCCCCATATTGCCCGCTGGGAAGCTTTTGTCAGATGACCAAGCCGCTTCTTCAGAGAAAATCTCCGAGTAGCAGCGCCCCATACTGACGTGCCATTTAATTTCGTCAAAAATAAAGAATTCAGGTTCAGGACCAAACAATGCAGAATCAGCAATACCCGTTGCTTTTAAATACTCCAACGCACGCTGACTGATGGAGCGCGGATCGCGGTTATAGCTTTCGCCTGTAATCGGATCAACCACGTAGCAACGCACAATAATGGTGGCTTCTTCAGCAAAGGGATCAATAACCGAAGCGCTATCATCGGGCATCAAAACCATGTCGGACTCGTTAATACCTTTCCAGCCAGCAACCGATGAGCCATCAAACATTTTGCCTTGCTCAAATAAGTCTTCATCAACATCTTTGGCAGGAATGGTTAAATGATGCTCTTTGCCTTTGAAGTCGGTAAAGCGTAAATCGACCCAGCGCGCATTATGTTCGGTAATAAGTTGCAGCGTATGCTCTGACATGGAATCCCCCGGCAAGCGCCAGAATAATCAGCGTGAAAAAACGCAATTATAACGGATTTCTATGGGTAAAACAGATATTTGCCGCTCGCCTTGCGGTTTTTTATTGGATTCAGTCAAGGCTAAGTTTGTTATAATGCGCGTCTTATTTTAGTAGAACGACATTATGTTATTTATCATCAAATTTTTTCCCGAAATCACCATTAAAAGCAAAGCCGTGCGCAAACAGATGGCGCGTCGTTTAAAAGACAATCTGTATCGCTTATTAAAGCCCGTGGATGCAGAAATAAAGGTGATTACTCAATGGGATAAAATTACGATAGAAACGCAAAGCCAAGATAGCGTTATCACCCATGAAATCAAATCGATTTTGGCGCGCACACCGGGGATTGCTAACTTTTTAGAAGTTGAGAGTTTTCCAGCGGTTGGTTTAGCGGAAATTGCTGAAAAAACCTTTTTGGCGATTAAAGACAAATTGGCAGACAAAAGTTTTGTGGTGCGTTGTAAGCGTACTGGCAAACATGATTTTAATTCGTTTGAAATTGAACAGCATGTCGGCGGGCATTTATTCCAAAATATCGCTAGCGCGCGTGTTGACTTGCACACCCCCGATATTACCGTGTTAATCGAAGTGCATGGCGACACGCTGTTTGTGGTGAAAGAGCGTATTGAAGGTTTAGGCGGCTTTCCATTAGGCGAAGTTGAGCCTGCGCTTTCATTAATTTCAGGTGGTTTTGATTCGCCTGTGGCCAGTTTCTTATTCATGAAACGCGGCATGCCAACCCATTTTTGCTTTTTCAATTTAGGCGGGCGCGAGCATGAGTTAGGCGTTAAAGAAGTCGCCTATCATTTATGGCAACGTTATGGTGCTTCTTATAAAGTGAAGTTTGTCGCCGTACCATTTGAAGGCGTGGTCGCTGAAATTCTTGAGCAGGTGGATAATTCACAAATGGGCGTTGTGCTAAAACGCATGATGTTACGTGCAGCGGAAAAAGTAGCCGAGCGTTTAGAAGTTAAAGCTTTAATTACCGGTGAAGCGGTTGCGCAAGTTTCTAGCCAAACCCTCACCAACCTTTCCGTGATTGATGAAGTTAGCAAAATGTTGGTATTGCGCCCACTGATCGCTATGGATAAAGGCGATATTGTTAAAAAAGCACGCGAAATTGGCACAGAAGTATTTGCCGCCAATATGCCTGAATATTGTGGCGTTATTTC